>NZ_KE992734.1:18359-27640 GCF_000466465.2 Clostridium sp. KLE 1755 | reverse complement strand
GATGGAATTGTCAAGTGTTTTGGCAAAAAAAGTGGGGGATTTTAATAAAAAGGGAGTCTGAAAGCCTTAATTTTACTGGCTTAGAGATTCCGAGAGACTATTATTGTAAAAGGAGGAGAATGGGGGTTGATTTATGTATCTGTAATTGGTATAATTACAGATGTAAACTGTTAATTAATATGTTACAGATAAAAATTATCAATATGGGAAAAGAATATAGATTTTTTGTGTGATAGTGAAGGAAGTGGCTGGTTGGGGGAATACTTTTGTTGGAGAGTTTGACAGGGAGAGTTATGACGGGGTTTTAGTGGAAAAGATAAGAGAATGCTTTTACATAATATTTTAGGAGGTTTGGTGGAATGAAGGGGTATATCGGGACTTATGAGGGTGTGGGGAGTATTGGGATTTATGGGTTTGAGATGGATGTCAGGTCGGGGGAGATGTCAGGCGGGGAGTTGGTGTGCGAGGCGCCGGATGCAAAGTTCCTGGCGTTGGAGGATGGAGTGCTGGCGGCTCCGGTGAAGAGGGGGGAGCAGGCGGGAATTTTGCTGGCGGATGTGAGGGGAAGGAATGGAAGCGGAAGCCCGGAAGGGGAGAAGGAGGAGGTTTTGACGGAGAGGGTTGCTTCCTGTTATGTGGGAATGGATGGGGGGCGGCTGTTTTCGGCGAATTTTCATGAGGGGACGGTGTCTGTTTACAGGATTGAGGGATTGAAGGCAGTCCTGGAAAAAAGGATTTTAATCGGGGAAGGAGCCGGATGTCATCAGGTTTTGTTTTCAGGGCGGAGGATGCTGGTTCCGTGTATGGAATTGGATGAGATTCGGGTGTTTGAGCGGGATGGGGTTTTTGCGGAGGCGGGCAGGATTCGGCTTCCGGAAGGGTGCGGGCCGCGGCATGGTGTGTGTGACAGGGAAGGAAAACGGCTTTTTATTGTGGGACAGAAGAATAACAGGCTTTATTGTTTTCATATGATGAAGGATGGGAAATTCAGGGAAGCGTGGAATCTGGGGCTTCTTGACGGAACGGAGGAAAGCGGGAATGAGGCGGCGGCCATACGGCTGTCGGCGGATGAAAGGTTCCTTTATGTAAGTGTCAGGGGAGCGGATATTGTTGTGGTAGTTTCTCTGGAGGAAGGGACTGGGAAGGTGGTGCAGAGGAAGGAGTGCGGAGGCAGGCATCCAAGGGATTTGGTGCTGGCGGCGGACGGCAGGTTTCTGATAACGGCAAACAGGGATTCAAGGGATTTGGTAAGCTTTCCTGTGGATCAGGGGAGCGGACGGATCGGAGAGGAGTGCGGACGGGTACGGACGGGAAGAGCTGTTTGTATTGCGTTGGAGGAATAGGCTGGCAGAGTACCGAAATGGCTGTACCGGAAAAAGGGCAGTAATGATTTGCGGAGTATGGATTTTTTAATAGTTTGTAAATTCATATTGCTGCGGACTTAAATATAGAAAAAATAGTATGCACATAAAAAGAAAGGAAAGAAGAGATGGGAACATTTGATATTGGTATGATAGGACTTGCAGTAATGGGAAGGAGCCTGGCGCTTAATATGGCGGATAAGGGGTTCCGGGTAGCCGGCTATAACAGGAGCCGGGAGGTGACGGAAGCGATGGTGAAGGAATATCCTCATGATAATTTTACGCCTTTTTATGATTTAAGGGAGTTTGTGGAGGCGCTGGCGCGGCCGAGAAAGGTGATGCTGATGATCAAGGCCGGAGGGGCCGTGGATGCGGTAATCGGCCAGCTGACGGAGCTTCTGGAGGAAGGGGATATTATCCTGGACGGGGGAAATTCCTTTTTTGAGGATACCAGAAGGCGTTATGAGGCGCTGAAGGAAAAGGGAATCCGTTATTTCGGCGTGGGAATTTCCGGCGGTGAGGAAGGGGCCAGGCGCGGTCCGTCCATTATGCCCGGCGGTGAGAAGGAAGCGTATGAACAGATCCGGCCTGTGCTGGAAAAAATAGCGGCTTATGCCGAGGGCGAGCCGTGCTGTACCTATATCGGACCGGACGGCGCAGGGCATTATGTAAAAATGGTACACAATGGAATTGAGTATGCGGATATGCAGCTGATTGCTGAGGCATATATTCTCCTGAAGTCGGTGGCTGGCTATACCAATGCTGAGCTGGGCGATATATTTGAGGAATGGAACCAGGGAGAGCTGAAGAGCTACCTGATTGGGATTACGGCTGATATTTTCAGGGAAAAGGATGATTTTGAAGCGGGAGAGCTGCTGGATTACATTGTGGACAGTGCGGCCCAAAAGGGTACGGGACGCTGGGCGAGCATAGAATCCATGAAGCAGGGCGTGGATATTTCCATGATTACGGCCGCCTGCAACGCCAGGATCCTGTCCAATCATACAGAGCTGAGAAAAAAAGCGGCGGGTCTGCTTTCCGGGCCGGAGCCTGTGAAGGCGGAGAACAGGGAACTTTTCAAAAATCAGGTAAGGGATGCGCTGTATGCGGCCAAAATCGCGGCCTATGCCCAGGGCTTTGATCTGATGCGCGATGCTTCGAAGAAATATGGCTGGAACCTTGATTTAGGGAAAATCGCATCCATTTTCAGGGCGGGATGTATTATCCAGGCCGTATTTTTGAATGATATTACTGAGGCTTACCGGAAAAATCCGGAGCTGGATAATCTGATGCTGGATGAATTTTTCAGGAGCCGTCTGGAGGAGTGCCAGGGTGGGCTACGTCATGCGGCGGCGGAGGGCATCCGCAGCGGTCTGCCGCTTCCGGCAATGACTGAAGCGCTCTCTTATTTCGATGCCTTCAGAGGCGGATATACCGGAGCCAACCTGATTCAGGCGCAGAGGGACTGCTTTGGGGCCCATACGTTTGAACGTACGGACCGGGAAGGCACGTTTCATCATGATTGGGGGAAAAGAAATTGAAAAAAACAATTACTATTTTCGGCGGGACCGGAGATCTGACCTTCAGAAAGCTGCTTCCGGCCATGTATAATATGCATGTGACAGGGGGCGAGGGAGCTGGGTATGATATTGTAATCATCGGCAGGAGAGACTATACCTCCGGAGAATACCGGCAGATCGCAAGGGATTGGGTGAAGCAGTTTTCCAGGCTGCCCTTTACGGAAGAGAAATATAAAGATTTTTCAGAGAAAATAGAGTATTACCGGATGGATTTTTCGGATCCGGCAGCCTATGAGGGTTTGGAGAATTATTATAAGGAAAGGGGGCTGAGTGAGCATATTTTTTACTTTGCGGTGGCGCCGCGGTTTTTCAGTACGATTGCGGAAGGGCTGGACGGGATCCATGAGGCAGGAAAGGGCAAGGTGATTCTGGAAAAACCTTTCGGGGAAGATCTTGAGTCGGCAAAGGAGCTGAGCAGGCGGCTGGAGGAGATTTTTGCGCCGGATCGGATTTACCGTATCGACCATTATCTGGGAAAAGAAATGGTCCGCAACATGCAGATCATCCGCTTCACCAATCCGGTTTTTGCAAACAACTGGAACAGGGACGCGGTCAGCTGCATCCAGATTTCGGCCATGGAGGATGTGGGCGTGGAAAACAGGGCCGGTTATTATGATACCAGCGGCGCGATGAAGGATATGGTGCAGAACCATCTGCTTCAGATACTTTCCATTGTGGCCATGGAACGTCCGGCTTCTTTTAAGGGAGAGGATCTGCATGAGGAACAGCTGAAGGTGCTGAAGGCGCTTCGGCCGGCATCCGGGGAAACCATACGGGATATGCTCGTACTGGGGCAGTATGAAGGCTATCGGGAGGAAAAGGGGGTAAAGCCCGACTCCACCACGGAGACCTATGCTGCACTGCGGCTGTTCGTTGACAATGAACGCTGGCAGGACGTCCCCTTTTATATCCGTACAGGGAAAAAGCTGGGACGCAGGGAGATGGAGGTAGCCGTGATTTTCCGGCAGACGGAAGAAAATGGCGAAAACAACGTGCTTCTCATTAAAATCCAGCCCATGGAGGGCGTTTACTTTCAGTTCAATATCAAACGCCCCGGGGAATCCGAGGAAGTCATCCAGACAAAAATGGACTTCTGCCAAAGCTGCGTCGTGGAAAACCGCATCAATACTCCCGAAGCCTATGAACGCCTTCTGGGCGCCTGTATGCGCGGCGAACGCTCCTGGTTCTCCCAGTGGGATCAAATCGAGGCAGGCTGGCGTTATGTGAGCGGAATGAAGCGGATTTACCAGGAAGAAAACCTTCCCATTGTCACATACGCACAGGGAACCTCCGGCCCGGAGGCCGCAGACCAAATGCTGAATACGATGGGGCATTCCTGGTTTGGCCAGGATGATTAAAAGGAAAAACTGGATTTAATCATCGCGAAAGCAAAAGTATTCGCCAGTGAAATTCCGGTAACGGATTATAACGTTAAGGTTGCGTAGTAAAATAACCGATCAGACAATTATCTGGTCGGTTATTTTCATGTCAGTAGAACATCGTAGTCTTACGCACAGATTCAAATCCATTCTGGTAAAATACTATTTTTTCAAATTCTTATTTTTGCTACCCAAGTTGAAAGGGCAGATATCCCTGCATTTATGACAGTATATTTCCCAATTCCTGGTATCCTCATTATCTCCGAAGGCATTATCCCAACATACCTGCTGGTTAAGTTCTGCTTTTTCAAGCGCGTTATGGGGGCAGGCTTCCACACACAGGTTACAGTCGTTACAGATTTTTTCAAGGACAGGATCCTCCGCCAGTTCCGCCTCCGTAAGAACTGCACCCAGCCAGACCATGCTTCCGAATTCAGGCGTTATAAGCAGGGAATGCCTTCCTATGGTTCCCAGTCCCGCAGCCTGCGCGGCATGCTTCTGGGAAACAATGGAACGCCAACGCCCTGTTTTATCATCCCACTGGCTTTCATTCGTAGGAACAGGAACTGCTAAAAACCCCATTTTTTCCAGTTCAATACATAAATCCAGGGCAATGGCGTCCATTTTAGCGGTAATGGAGTTCCTCACCCTTGTGTAAGGGACCGCAGTCCTGCACGCCAGGGTACCCGCCGGAAACCTGCATGCAAAAGAAATCACTGAATTGCATGAAGGCAGCACATCCCGGGGATGATACCCTTCCGGCGCATCCTCAAACCTTTCCATTCCCGCGATTTTACACAAATCCGCTCCCAGGGAAATTACAATTTTTTTAATATCATCACTACTCATTCCGTCCCCTCCATAAGTGGTTCCCGTAAGCAATACCCGCCTACCCCAACTGTTACGTTTCCATATTCCCACTTTAATTTCATATGTCCGGGCTGTCAAGCCAAAGCGGAAGCAGGCCGATAAATACCGGGAAACAGGCGGGTAGACAGCAAGATTAACTAAGCGGCTTATAGACCCAAACTTTCCCCGAAAAATTCTTTTCATTTTTCCTAAAAGCTGATAGAATAAAATTATAATCAGCTGGTTTGGGCTGTATAAAACAGGAAGGGCGGACGTTTATGTTATGAAAAAATTTGATGTGACAGCACTTGGAGAGCTTTTGATTGACTTTACCGACAATGGAAAGAGCGCTCAGGGAAATACACTGTTTGAGGCGAATCCGGGCGGGGCACCCTGCAACGTACTGGCGATGCTGAATAAATGCGGACACCCCACCGCTTTTGTAGGAAAAGTGGGAAAAGATATATTTGGCCTGAAGCTGAAGGCAACGCTGGAGGAAGTGGGAATCAATACTTCAAACCTGATTGTGGACGAGAATGCACGGACAACCCTGGCTTTCGTACAGACCTTTGAGGATGGGGACAGGGATTTTTCCTTTTTCCGCAATCCCGGTGCAGATATGATGCTTACGGCGGATGAGGTGAATGAGGAGCTTATCAGGGAATCCCGTATTTTCCATTTTGGAACGCTTTCCATGACTCACGACGGTGTGCGGGAGGCGACCAAAAGGGCCATTGCGGTGGCAAAGGAAAGCGGAGCCGTGATTTCCTTTGATCCGAATTTAAGACCTCCTCTGTGGAAGTCTCTGGAGGATGCCAGAGTTCAGGTGGCGTATGGGCTGGGACAGTGTGACGTGCTGAAGATTTCCGATAATGAAATCCAGTGGTTTACCGGGGAAGAGGATTTTGATGCGGGAATTGCCAGGCTCCGTGAGCAGTACCAGATTCCGCTGATTCTTCTTTCCATGGGAAGGGACGGCAGCAGGGCTTATTATAAGGATTTGAAGGTGGATGTAGCGCCATTCCTGCAGGAAAGCACGATTGAAACAACAGGAGCAGGGGATACCTTCGGCGGAAGCTGTCTCCACTACATACTGAAATACGGCCTTGATAAGCTGGATGAAGAAAAGCTGAAGGAAATGCTTACCTTCGCCAACGCGGCGGCGTCCATTGTTACCACCAGGAAGGGTGCGCTTCGCGTAATGCCTGAAGTGGAGGAAGTGGAAAGCTTTATCCAGTCCAGAAAGTAGCAGATACATTTTTTATGAAAGCAGCGCAGGTGTTGGATTGCCGTTTAAGGCACGCCGGGAAAACACCTGCGAACTTTCTGTGCCCGCAGGGCGGTACGGACCGGACAGGGGGAGAAGGAACTTCTGGACGGTGGTTTGATTACCCGAAGATACGATGAGGAGGATATCATGGAAGCTTATAGTGTGTTTAAGGATTTGGCGATTATCATAGTAGCGGCAAAGGTTTTTGCGATCCTGGCAAGAAAATGCAAGGCGCCCCAGGTAGTGGGTGAAATTGTGGCAGGACTTCTTTTGGGGCCAAGTCTCCTTGGACTGGTGCAGCAGTCGGAATTTATTCTGCAGATGGCAGAAATCGGCGTTATACTCCTCATGTTTTCAGCAGGACTTGGCACCAACCTGCGTGAGCTGATGAAAACAGGACCGATAGCGCTGTTGATAGCCACCTGCGGCGTAGGCATTCCATTGATCGGCGGCGCGCTGTTGTATATGTGCTTTTACGGATTTATGCCCTGGGGATCGGAGGACTTTTATAAAGCGGTGTTCATGGGCGTAATTCTCACCGCAACTTCGGTCAGCATTACCGTGGAATCACTGAAGGAAATGGGCAAGCTGAAGGGGAAGGTGGGAACCACAATCCTGAGCGCGGCGATAATCGACGATGTTATCGGCATCATTGTCCTGACCTTTGTTATCGGTTTTAAAAATCCCGAATCCAATCCCGGAACGGTAGTCATGGACACGGTTCTGTTTTTCCTGTTTGCCATTGGTGTTGGCTTCGTATGCTATATTGTATTTAAATGGATGGATAAAAGATATCCCCATACGAGAAGAATTCCCATCATGGGCCTGGCTCTCTGCTTTGCCATGGCATATATTGCGGAAAAATATTTTGGGATTGCGGACATCACAGGCGCCTATGTGGCAGGACTGATCCTCTGCTCCATTCAGGATTCCGACTATATTGCCCGTAAGATGGATATCAATTCCTATATGATATTCGGGCCTATTTTCTTCGTCAGCATCGGTCTGAAAACAGATATCGGCGACATGAATATGTCCATTCTTCTTTTTGCCGTATGTTTTGTTCTGGTGGGGCTGCTTACCAAGATCGTGGGCTGCGGCCTGATGGCAAAGGCCTGCCGTTTCAATGCAGCGGATTCCCTGAAAATCGGCGTGGGTATGATGACCAGAGGAGAGGTTGCCCTGATTGTTGCGCAGAAGGGGTTGAACGTGGGGCTGCTTAATCCCGTATACTTTACGGCGGTCATCCTTTTGATTGTATTTTCCTCTATCCTTACGCCTATTATCCTGAAGGTTCTTTACTCAAAGGATAAAATGCCCCAGGATCCGGAATCAGCACTGGTTTCTTAGGAGGACTGAATGCTTTTTAACTCATACGTTTTTATTTTTCTGTTTCTGCCCCTCGCACTGGCGGGCTGGATGATTCTTAACAAATGCAGACAATATAAGCTGGCACAGGGATATCTGATTGGGATGTCCCTGTGGTTTTATGCTTATTTTAACGTCAGCTTCCTGTGGGTGATAGCCGGAAGCTGTCTCTTTAATTATGGGCTCAGCCTGATACTTTCAAAAAAAGATACCCCGAAAATGAGGAAAACGTTGATGCTCCTTGGCTGCCTCGGCAATCTGGGGGCGCTGGGATATTTTAAATACTGTAATTTTTTCCTGGAAAATATCAATGCGTTGTTCCGTGCCGGTTTCCAGATGAAGAACATCCTTCTTCCGCTGGGAATCAGCTTTTTTACGTTCCAGCAGCTTTCCTTCCTCATTGACAGGTGCCGGGGGGAAGCGCCCCATTATGGGCTGCTGGATTATCTGAGCTTTGTCACATTTTTCCCGTCCCTTATTTCCGGACCGATTGTGCTGCACGCGGCGACGGTTTCCCAGTTCCGTGATATTTCACGCAGGCATTTTGATGAGGAAAGCTTTGCAAAGGGCGTTATGCAGTTTACCATGGGCCTTGGGAAAAAAGTGCTTCTGGCCGACACGCTCATGCTGGCCGTGAATTACGGCTATGAAAATATCGGTTCCCTGGACACTGTTTCAGCCCTTTTGACGGCCTGCTTCTATACGCTGGAGCTTTATTTCGACTTCAGCGGCTATTCGGACATGGCCATCGGTGTGGGAAAAATGTTCCGTATTACAATCCCGGAAAATTTCAATTCTCCCTATAAGGCGGTGTCGGTCAAGGATTTCTGGAAAAGATGGCATATTACCCTCAGCTCCTTTTTACAGACCTATATCTATTTTCCTCTGGGAGGAAGCCGCAGGGGAAAGGCCAGGACTATCGTAAACACCCTTATCACCTTTCTGATCAGCGGCCTGTGGCACGGTGCCAACTGGACCTTCGTGTTCTGGGGGGTGCTTCACGGGATCGGCGTTGCCTTTAACAGCCTGAAGCTCTTTTCCATCAAAAAGAAATGGCTCTGCCGCCTCTTTACTTTTTCCTACGTGTGCATGGCCTTTGTATTTTTCCGGGCGGACAGCCTGGCGGACGGCTTTCACCTGCTGGGCCGCATCCTGTCCTTCCAGTACAACGGAAGCCTGGTGAACCTGGCCGCCGCCATGGAGCCGTCGGAAGTCTATATCGTTACCAAAGCGCTTTCCATGATGGCCCCCGGCCTGATAAGCCTGGTCCAGATCGGTATGATGCTGCTTATCACTATAATATCCGCAGTGGTCCTCACCCGCAGCACGGCGCAGCAGATTACAGAACAGAAAAAAATAACCGGCAGGTTTACGGTTGCCCTGGCATTTTTATTTGCCTGGTCGGTCATTTCCTTATCCGGGGTAAGCTCCTTTGTTTATTTCAATTTTTAAACCCGCCGCTGTTGCGGCAGGG
>NZ_KE992734.1:16832-18259 GCF_000466465.2 Clostridium sp. KLE 1755 | reverse complement strand
TTTTAAACCCCGCCGCTGTTGCGGCAGGCCTGAAAGGCACGGAGAAAATATGTATCGGAAGTTTTTGAAAAATTTTACAATTACAGCAGCCATACTTTTCATTGCGGCAGCAGCCCTGGTGCTCTTTTTTGATCCTTTTTTCCATTACCACGGGCCGGCCGCCCCGCTGAAAGCCGTCCTTACCAAAAAGGAATATCAGGGCATCGGCACCATCCGCAATTTCAATTACGACAGCCTGCTTGTGGGTTCCTCCACCGCGGAGAACTTCAATAACAAATGGTTTGACGAAGCCTTTGACGCCACTACCATCAAGGCCATCAAAAGCTCCGGCATCACCGCCCAGCTGGATTACTACCTGACCCAGGCGTTTGAAGAGCGTGAAATCAAAAATATTTTCTACAGCCTGGATCTGTTTGCCCTGGGAGGCGACCCCGAGGCCGAATTCCCGGATGATTCCATGCCTCTTTACCTCTACGACAAAAATCCCTTCAACGACATAAATTACCTTCTTAACAAAGACGTAATTTTTGAAGACATCCCATACATGCTGGCGGAAACCTTCCTGGATGACTACGACGAAGGAGCCTCCTATAACTGGGCACAATACAAAAACTTCGGAACGCAGGAGGCTCTGTCCCACTACGACCGCCCGGCCGAAATAACCCCTATGAAAACGGAGGATCAGTACAAGGCTGTCATAGATGCCAATGTGGATCTGCTGATAAAGCAGGTAAATGCCCATCCGGAGACCACCTTCTATTTCTTTTATCCGCCCTATTCCCTTTTGTGGTGGGACAATATGACCCGGAGCGGGGAGCTGAATCAGGTTCTCTATGCTGCCCAGGCTTCCGCCCAGGCACTGCTTTCCTGCGACAATGTTAAGCTGTATTACTTCCAGAATGATCCGGATATTATTTATAACCTGGATCTCTATATGGATCCCATCCATTTTACGGCCGATATAAACCACTACATGGTAACCCAGATGCAGCAGGATAATTACCGCCTTACTCCGCAAAATTATCTCTCAGAACTTCAGAAAATGAGGGAGTTGGTTCAGGAGATGGAGGAGAGTGAGATTGGGAAGTATTATTAGAGGGGGAAGAGGAATTCTGAGATGAGGGGGCATGCTTTCCGGTCCGGGGAGGGGCTGTCTTACCCGGCCATAGTCTGCCGGCTGTTCCGAGCCGGGGGCCGGGCTTTCTTCTTTGGGGATGCTGTGGGGTATTTTCTGTTCCATTGGAAAAAACGGTGATATTTCTTACTGCCCCGGAAGGTCAGAACTCCGCCGCCCTTAGCGGCTTGTCTGACGAGCAAATGCGACTTAACACACAAAAGACAATCCAGCCCCCGCCGTCGCTTTGCGAGGAGTTCAGCCGCGTTGGCGGAATTCTGACCTTCCGGGACAGTTAGAAATACCCCGTTTT
>NZ_KE992734.1:0-16732 GCF_000466465.2 Clostridium sp. KLE 1755 | reverse complement strand
GGAAAGCATGCCCCCTCATCTCAGAATTCCCGGCCTCTCATAATGTTCCTTAATCCCTCCAAAATCTAACTCCTGAACGTGTTGAAGGTAGTTGGTTGATTGGGAATTTTATCCGGTGCGTGGGGAGGCGAATGGGGCAGATAGATTTTGGGCGGGGCGGGTATTTTTTGATATGTCCGAAAAAAAATGGGGAGATTTTTTGCGTTAAAAACAGCCCTTCTATAACCATCTTTCAACTGCTTTGTCAGCAACTTTTGTCGCTTGTGAACAATGCGAGGTGTTCAGGCAGTTGAGGTTATGGAAGGGCTGTTTGTAGTGTTAGGGCTATCCCATCTCAGACTTTCCGGAAATCATCTACCGGCATGATGAAGATGGTGGCTCCTCCTACCTCTACATTTACGGGTACGGAGGATACGGCATTGGGGTATACATTACAGTTTGACGGTGCCGGCGGAGTGTACATGATCTGCTGGCGTTTGCCGGAATGCTGTTTGATAATATCGCATACCTCATCCACCTTTTCGTCCTCAATACCAAGGAGCAGGGTGGTGTTTCCTTTTTTCAGGAATCCGCCGGTGGTGGCAAGCTTGGTTACGAAATACTTTTTTTCATTCAGTTCATTAATGAGTAAGGGTGCATCTTCATTATGCACGATAGCTAAGAGCATTTTCATAGGCTACTCCTTCCGCCGCACATCTGCGGCACAAGTTCTCTTTTTCTTAGTATAAATATTTTCCGGGGAAATAGCAATTTATTTTACGCATTTTTAACAAAAATTGTGCAAAATATATAATAATGAGGTATGATTAGATTTATAAAAAGGCTGTATGGGACGGATTTGTGTCTGCAGGGATGTAGGGGGCAGTTGGTTGTGGTATAATACAGGCGCTGCGGGATGCAATACGGCGGCGGAAAGGAAAGAGATTAGCCGTGACCGATAAGGAACGTTTTGAGTGGGCCAGGGATAAGATTGTAGGGACAGAGAGAGAAAAGCAGGGAATCGGTACGCTTTCGGAAAAGACGGTTCATGCGGTGCTGAAGAATTTTTACGCGCCGGATGAGGACATGCATGAAATTCCCATAGAGGGCTGTGTGGCGGATATTTATACCGGAACGGAAATCGTGGAGATACAGACGAGGAATTTTGACCGGATGAGGGATAAGCTGGGGAAATTTCTGCCGCTTTACCCGGTGACGATCGTATACCCGATTCCCTATGAAAAGTGGCTGATTTGGATCGATGAAGAAACAGGGGAATTCAGCAGCCGGAGAAAATCACCGGTGAAGGGGAATCCGTATGTGGCCTTCAAGGAACTGTACCGGATAAAAAATTTTCTTCTGGATGAGAATCTGCATTTAAAGTTTGTGTTTATAAATATGGAGGAATACCGGCTTCTGAATGGATGGAGCCGGGACAGGAAAAAGGGCTCCTCCCGTTTTGACAGGATTCCGCTGGAGCTGGTGGAGATAATGGATATTGACTGTCCCAGGGATTATCTGCAGCTGGTTCCCTACGGGATACCGGAGCCTTTTACGGTAAAGGAGTTTGCGAAGGAAGTACATATCCGGGCGAGCCTGGCGCAGGTGGTTTTGCAGATCCTGGCTTACGCCGGGGTGGTGGAACGGGTTGGGAAAAAAGGAAATGCCTATCTTTATAAAGTATTGGAAGGAGACGAGTGAAATGTATCCACAGGAGAATGGAAAAAAAGTAAAGTTATACACAGGTAGTTATAACGCGCCTGTTGTGACAGGGGACGGCAGCGTCTATCTGGGAAACGGACAGGGGATCTGTCTCTGGGAGTTTGACGAGAGTACGGGAGAAGTAAGGCTTGAGGAGAGCTGGCCTGAGGTTTTAAATGCTTCCTGGCTTACCATATCGCCGGATGGGAAAATGCTTTATGCGGTTAATGAGCTGGATGACTATGAGGGAACCATGGGAGGCGCGCTCAGCGCTTACCGCATTGACATGCAGGGGTATCTTGCGGCGGACAGCATTCTTCCCGTAATGGGTGCGGCTCCCTGCCATGTGAGCTGTGACGGTTCCGGCAGACATGTGTTTACCGCCAATTATAACGGCGGAAGCATGAGCTGTTTTCGTCTGTCACAAGACGGCGGACTGGCAGAGATGGACGGACAGCTGGTACATAGCTTTGGGGAAAAGGAAAATGCGGACGGCAGGGAGAGACTGCGCCATCCGGTAAGGCAGGAGAAGCCGCATGTACACAGCGCCGCCGTAAAGGACGGGTTTGTGTGGGTTGCAGATTTGGGAACGGATGAAATATCCTGTTATGAGCTTGATGAGGAAGGAAAGCCGGGTAAATGTGCGGCTTCTGTTTTCCTGGAGGCGGGAAGCGGACCGAGGAGCTTTGCTTTTTTACAGGCGGGGAATATGGTGTATGTGACCTGCGAGCTGAAAAACAGGATAGCGGTGTACCGATGGGAGAAAGAGGAGCGGCGCCTTTCATTCGTACAGATGGTTTCCAGCCTGCCGGAAGAGGAGGCAGGGGTGGGAAGCTCTATCGGCGGAATTGTGCTTTCCGATGACGGAAGGTATATTTATGTGGGAAACAGAGGGGCGGATACGATAGGTGTTTTCGCTGTGGATAACGATGGGCTTTTAAGTCCGGTGCAGTGGATATCTTCAGAAGGAAAAAATCCCAGGGGCTTTACCTTGGCTCCATCCGGCGGTTGGCTGCTTGCGGCAAACCAGGACAGTGATAATCTGGTGGTGTTTGAAAGGGAACCGGATACCGGGCTTCTCAGGAAAAAGAAGGTGTATGAGGCGGGAGCCGTGGTCTGTTTGTTGTTTGCGGAATAAGGCGTCAGGCTCTCAGAAAACATGTTTTGCAAAATTGCTCTGCAAAATCACCCCCTTGCAAGCAAAAATAAAAAATGTTACTATAATAGGCGCTGTAATTTTAAATGCGACGGACAGTGACAGGACGTTTGAACTTTGGGCAGACGGCAAGGGTTGTAAGATTGTGCTGGAAGCACATTCTATAATGACGGCGTGTCTGTAATCAAAAATATCTTATAATAAAACGATGAGCAGGTTCAGTATAACCGCTCATCGTTTTCTCATAATAATATATTTAAACTGCTTTGATCTATTTTTTACTTAAGCCTAAAATTAATTAAATACATGTTAACCTTTCCCATTCGCTTTTTAGTAATCGGTATTCCAGTCTGGTTTTCATTTTCCCTTCGTGCCATTCGTAATCAATGTGTTCTGCTTCTTTAATAAGACCACATTTTTGCATGACCTTTTCAGAACCAATATTTTCAGCTAAACATCCGGCTGCAACCCTATAAACATTGTTTTCAAGAAACGCAAATTTTAAAACCCGTTCAAACGATTCAGTAGCATATCCATTACCCCAGAATTTGGGATAAATAAAATACCCCGCGCCAACCAGTTTGCCAACGGGTGTATTGTCTGTCACTGTATATCCAATACTTCCGACTTGTTGATGTGATGATTTCATTTCTATATGTAAGAAATAAAATTTTCGATTAATGCTCCTTGAATCCTCCAAAATTTTTTGGAAATCCTTAACAGCTGCTGCTTTGGTAAAAAGTTGAATACCTTGTAAATAATACATTGTTTTAGGATCGCTTCTTAATTCAAAATAGGCATCTGCATCTGATTCTGTATAATCCCGCAGTATAAGCCGATTGGTTTCAAGATATACCATTATTTTCCTGCTCCTGAATCACTTTCTTACGGTCAGCGCAAAGCGCTGGCCTGATGAACAGTTACAAAAATTAATACATTCTATAATTGCAGGCTATACTCCTGCAGCTTCCCAGATATAATTTTAAACGGATAATACATCAGCGCAGTCAAACCCAGGGAAAAGATCAACACAACCGCTGTATACATAAAATCACTCTTTATATAAAACCTATCACTCCGGAATATTTCAAGGAACAGTCCATGAATCAGATACAGCTCAAAGGAATGGGTCCCCAGAAAGCGGAGGAATACATTATTAAACCTGATTTTCAGTGTCAGCAGGAAAACAAAAGCAACGAAGCTGATAACGGCCAGCGTCTGCCAGATGAAGCAGATCCAGCTTTCCAGCATTTCCTTTACAAAAATATGTTCGTTCAGCAGCAGTGGTTCGATCTTATCAAGGACCCGGACGGACTTGGGGAAAAAGTAAAGGAAGGTAAGGGCCGCCGCCAGCAGCAGGGGATAATACCATTTGCGGGCGAAGGCCAGGATCTGTTTTTCAAACTGGGCCATCAGGACGCCGATAAAAAACAGGCTGCTGGAATTAAACCACCATTCGCCCTGGAACCAGTAAACGCCGGGCCCTTTCACCATGCAGTAGGTAGGGAAGGCAATCTGGAAGATCCCAAGCAGCAGAAAACTGACGGCGGTTTTCCGGATATAGCGGAAGGTGAGAAAGAACACAAAATAAAACAGGGCGATTACGATAATATACCAGGACTGGGGATTAATCAGCCGGATGCCGCTTAAATATTCCAGTGACAGCTTTATCCCATAACGATTTCCGGTCAGGTAGTAAACGAAGAGATATATGGCATTGCAGAGAAAAAAGGGAACAAATATCTTGATATATCTCCTGAGAAAAAAATGATGGAAATATCCATGATTGGTGAGAACGCTTTTCCTCAGTCCGTAGCCGGAATAGAAGAAAAAGGCGGCAACGCAAAGAATCCCCACTTCCTGGAATACCCGGAACGGTCCGGGGTTGTCCAGATACTGGGATAGGTGGTGAAATACGATCACCAATGTGAAAAAACCGCGCAGCGGCAGTTCAAAATTTTTAGTGAAATGCTCTTCCTGGAAGTTTTCCGGCCCGGAAGAGCTTGCCTGGAACAGTAACAGGAAAAGCAGCAATAAAATATATAAATACATAAAAATCCCCTCTTGCAATTATATGCGGCGGCAGGTGCCGAAAGAACAGGTTTAAAAATTATTTTAATTATAAACGGTAAAAACTAAGCTGTCACAAAAATTTCTTTAATAATTTATTAAAAAAAGTCTTTTGTCCGGTTGATTTTTTGCGCCGACTTTGTTACACTGATACCAATTGGGAAAATAGTTCCATTATGTGAAGAGGTTGACTATGAGAAACAAAATGACCACAACTGCAGATTTCATGATGTGCACAGTCATGTCCATGAACTTCCGGTACTTGTAGCTGTTATAGCAGATGCAAGTACGCAGAGGCTTGTATCTGTGTGGTCTGAATAGATAGGATGAAACCGCATGGATTCCAGATTTGAATATTCTGATAATCCGTGCGGATTTTTTATGTCCGTGAAGAGGCCCGCAACTTTCTGCCTGCAGGCCGAAGTCAAAGAAAGAAGGTATTATGAAGATGCTTTTACTCACAAACCGTAAGGGAAAACTGATGCCGGGGAGCACCGGAACGGCCGTCATGCGCAGGCCGTTGTCCTTTTGCATTACCGGGGACGCGGCGGCAAGATAAAGAGGAGTATTTTTATAAATATCAGGTTTGACACAAAAAAAGAAGGAAAAGTTCGTCAGGCACAGCTGCCGGGACGTACAGACAGGAGCAGAAAATGGAATTTACACTGGAAACATGGAAAAAAGAACATATACCGTCGGTTGCAAAATACGCTGATAATGAAAAAATCGCAGGAAGGCTGAGGGATTCCTTTCCCTACCCTTATACGGAGGACGATGCGGAATGGTTCGTTCAGGATTGCATGGAAAAGGAAGGGATTACCCAGCTTGCCAGGGCGATCATTGTAAACGGGGAAGCGGTGGGAAGCATTACCGTTATGCTTAACGACGATGTATATTGCAAGTCTGCGGAGCTGGGCTACTGGCTGGGAGAGCCCTTCTGGAGAAAAGGCATCATGACAAAGGCGGTGCAGCTGATGTGTGAAGAGGCGTTTCGCCGTTATAAGCTTGTGAGGATTTATGCGGAGCCGTTTTCCACCAATCTGGCTTCCAGGGGTGTTCTGGAAAAGGCCGGTTTTGAGCTGGAGGGCATCAAACGGAAAAGTATTTTCAAAAACGGATGTATCCAGGATTCCTATTTATACGCGGTAATCCATGTATAGATCAACGACCTTCCCGGCAATGGCGCAGGAATCGCTAAATTAAGAAAATCTTCCTTGTTTTTTACAGGGCTGTTGTTATACTGAAAATATAATGGATAATGATAATAATGGAAAACAGGAAGAGGGAGGTTGGTCTATGGATGGGAAAAAAGAAATGGATGAACGCGGCGGGAACCGCAAAGGCGGGGCCGGTGAATGGAAATCGGTGATTATTGCACTGATTGCAGGAATTACGGCCATTGTGTGTGTGGTTATTTTTTCAGGGAGCATTGTGGACTATAAAAAGACCTCCGGAGCCGGCGGGCTGACGGCTACCGGTTCGGCGAGCATTGATTTCGAATCCGATCTGGTGGTCTGGAGAGGGAGCTTCTCCGCTTACGGCGCCACGCCCAAGGATGCCTACGCCATTATTAAGAAGGACGCGGAGGTAGTCAGGCAGTATCTGCTGGAAAACGGGGTCTCGGAAGAGGAGCTGGTTTTCAGTTCCGTGGATATTTCCCAGCGTTACCGTACGGAATATGACGAAAACGGGAACTATATAAGAGATTATCCGGATGGTTATGATCTCTATCAGAGCCTGTCCGTTACTTCAGAGGATATTGATAAGGTGGAGAATATCTCCAGGGATATTACCAAGCTTATTGAATCGGGTGTGGAGTTTGTCTCCAATTCTCCGGAATATTATTGTACCAAGCTGGACGAGGTGAAGCTGGAGCTTATTGAGAAGGCAACTGATAATGCAAAGCAGAGGATCGATATCATGGCGGCAGGCACTGGCAGCAGGACGGGCGCCCTGCTCAGCGCGAACCTGGGAGTTTTCCAGATTACGGCCAAGAATTCCGGATCAGGGGAATACAGCTATGACGGAGCCTTTGATACCAGTTCCAGATATAAGAATGCCATGATTACGGTGAGGCTGAATTATGCTGCCGAATAGGGGATGAAGCATATGTTTTCACGGAAAAAGAAGTCTGCCGCAGGGTATCCTTCCTTTGACCGGATAAACCAGATCCCGCTGCTGCGGTGCAGCATCTGTACGGGAGAACGGGTTGCGTGCTTCCGGGACAGACAGACGGGGCATGTGGAGGAAGTGATGTATATCCGGGAGGACAGCGACCTCCGGGAATTCCTGGAGCATTACGGTCTGTCTGAGCAGGATTTGAAAAAAGAATGGTAGACAGAAAGCAGAGCGAAAGCGTAAAATAGGAAGGACAGAGAGTCCTTCCCCGGCCGGAGTTAGTACAGCGGGCGGCGGGTAAGATGGTTGTGGACAGGCGTCGCATCCGTCAATCCGCCGCCGCGTGTATCAGACTTTGGCTTAGAAGGCAGTCCGGCTGGAAGATGCAGCCGGGCTGCTTTTATATAGAACTTCAGGAATGGAAGAGTACCTGAAAAAAGTATTTTTGGAAAGGCGGGAAACGTTTTGAAGCTGATTTACGGAACCGGGAATCCAGGAAAGTTTTCCATGATGAAGGAAGCTTTGAAGGAATTGGATGTGGAACTGCTCAGTCTCAGGGATCTGCCGGCTGTACAGGAAGAGCCGGAGGAAACGGGCAGGACGCCGCTGGAAAATGCAAGGCAGAAGGCGGAATTTTATTACAGCATTTTTAAAATGCCTGTGTTCTCCTGTGACAGCGGCATGTATATAGAAGGCCTGCCGGAGGAGGAGCAGCCGGGGGTTCATGTGCGTAATGTGGGCGGCCGGCGTCTCAGTGATGCGGAAATGACGGCCTATTATGCGGGGATCGCTCACAGGCTGGGAGGCAGGTGTATGGCAGAATACAGAAATGCTATCTGCCTGATTCTGGATGAAAACAGGCGGTATGAGCATTACGGGCCGGATATCAGCGGAGTCAGATTTTATCTGGTGGACAAGCCGGTGCAGCAGAAGGAAGAGGGATTTCCGCTGGATCCGATTTCTGTGGATGTGGATAACGGAAAGTATTTTACACAGCTTGAGGGGCAGCAGAGTATTTTTGAGAAGAGTGAAGGGATCGTGCGGTTTTTCAGGAATGCGCTGGGAATATAGGCTGGAAACATAAAGCTGGCAAATAGGAAGCCGATTAATATAAAGTCAACAAATAGGAAGTCAGCAAATATAAAACTGCGAATTTAAGCAATAACCAGCTGCGGGCAGAAAGGGAAGTAAGACATGTTTACCAAGAGATTATATGATGAGAATTCTTATATCAGGGAGTTTGACGCCAGGGTTTTAAGCTGTGAAGAGGGTAAGAACGGCTATGAGGTGGTTCTGGATGAATCCGCTTTTTTCCCGGAGGGCGGCGGACAGCCTGCGGATCAGGGTTTCCTGAATGATGTCCGGGTGACGGATGTGAGGGATAAGAAGGATTATGTGCTTCATATCTGCTCACAGTCCCTGGAACCAGGCAGCCTGGTTCACGGCAGGATAGACTGGGAGCGCCGCTTCCTTCACATGCAGCAGCATTCCGGGGAGCATATTTTCTCCGGGATTGTGCACAGGCTGCATGGCTATGACAATATCGGCTTTCACATGGGGAAGGATTTTGTCACTGTGGATTTCAGCGGACTGCTTACGGAGGAGGAGATTGCGGAGGCGGAGAGGCAGGCCAATACCGTGGTTCTGGCCAATGAAAGGATTCTGGCGGGATACCCCTGCGCCCGGGAACTGGAGACGCTGGAATACCGGAGTAAAAAGGAAATTGACGGGGCGGTGCGTATCGTGACGGTGCCGGGAGCGGATGTATGCGCTTGCTGCGGGACCCATGTAAAGCGGACCGGGGAAATCGGGCCGATTAAGGTTACCTCCTCGGAACATTACAAAACAGGAATCCGGCTGACGCTTGAGATCGGCTGGAGGGCGCTGGAGGATTATGAGGAAAAGCACAGAAATGTAAAAGCCATATCGGCCCTGCTTTCCGTAAAACCGGAGGAAACCGCGGCGGCGGTTCAAAAGCAGCAGGAGCTGATGCAGGAGCTGAGGCTACAGAATAATGGGCTGAAGCAAAGGCTGTTTGAAATGATGGTAAAGGAAATACCTGAAGGCCAGGAAAAAACAGTAATTTTTGAGGACGGGCTGAATGCAGTGGAAATAAGGAAGCTCGCGGATATGCTTTCAGAACGGACGGGCCTTGCGGCTGTCTTTTCCGGCAGTGACGGGGAAGGCTATAAATATGTGGTCTGCAGCCGGCAAAAGGATGTGGCGGCATTGGGAAAAGATCTGAACCGGGAGCTGAACGGCAGGGGCGGAGGGAAGAATCCGATGATTCAGGGCTCTGTGCAGGCTGAGAAAGCGGAAATAAGGGAGTTTTTTGAAAAAGTTTATTGACATCATTTTATCAAAATGCTATGATGAATTTCACGATAAGGGAGTAGTTAGCACTGAATGGTGTAGTGAAGTCAACATACTGATAAGAAGCTTATCTGGCTTTACTTTAAATAATGAGACTTATCTGCCGGGCGGCAGATAGGTCTTTTTTTTACGTCCGGAGGACATACGGGCACAGTCCATTGGGGGCTGTCTATTTTACAGGAGGAACGACAGATGAATTTGTGGGAATTGTTTGTAATTGCGGTGGGATTGTCCATGGACGCCTTTGCAGTGTCGATCTGCAAAGGGCTTTCCATGAAAAAGATGAGCTGGAAAAACGGCATTATCGCCGGATTGTATTTCGGGGGCTTTCAGGCGGGCATGCCGCTGATTGGCTATGTGCTGGGGACACAGTTCAAGGTTCTGATTACGAGCATTGATCACTGGATCGCGTTTATCCTGCTTTGTCTCATCGGGTTGAATATGGTGAAGGAAGCGGTGGATTCCTTCCGCTCCGCCGGCTGCGGCTGTGAAAAGTGCGCCCAGGAGGAGCAGAATGATTCCTTTGATGTGAAAACTATGGTTCCCCTGGCAGTTGCCACCAGCATTGATGCGCTTGCCGTAGGCGTAACCTTTGCATTTTTGAGCGTGGATATCGTACCGGCGGTTTCCTTTATCGGATCCATTACCTTTTTCCTCAGTGTGCTGGGCATTAAAATAGGAAATGTATTCGGCGCGAAATTCAAGGCCAAGGCAGAGCTGGCAGGCGGAATCATATTAATTCTCATGGGAACGAAGATTCTGCTGGAGCATCTGGGTATCCTTGCCTTCTAATATTACAGGACTTTAATATCACAGGATTTTAATATCACAAGACTTTAATATTACAGGACTTTGACATTACAGGAAGTTCATCACTACCATAACGGCTCCCAGGCCGGTCAGTACTGCGCCGGTGGCCCGGTTCAGCGTTTTGGCGGAGGCCTTGTTGGCAAACAGGGCGGCCAGGCGTGCGCCCAGGAGTGTGAACAGAATACACAGAATCAGGGCAGGGATGTCGGGCATGCCGCCGATGGTAAAATGGGACAGCGCGCCGGTAAAGGCTGTAAAGGTCATGATAAAAACGCTGGTTCCCACAGCGGTTTTCAGCTCATAGCCAAGTACGCTGGTGAGGATGAGAAGCATCATCATGCCGCCGCCTGCGCCGATAAAGCCGCAGATAAAGCCGATGAGCATTCCGCACAGGATTGACTGGATGACTTTGGTTTTCAGATCCTTGTCGGCCTGGTTTTCTTTGGTGGTCATAACGGGCTTTACCAGGAATTTAATACCAAGAAGCAGGGTCATAATGACGGAAAAGCTGCCCATGGAACGGTTGGGCACCCTGGATGCAACGAAGCTTCCCACGAGGGTGAAGACCAGTACGGATATCAGCATGATGATACCGTTTTTAATATCCAGGTTTTTGTGTTTTCCATAGGTGTAGGCGGAAATTGCCGATGCCAGGACATCGGATGCCAGGGCGATGCCTACCGCTTCATAGGCAGGAAAGCCCAGGAAGGTGATGAGCATGGGGGAAATGACCGCAGCCGCGGACATGCCGGCAAATCCGGTTCCGATACCGGCTCCCAGGCCGGCGATGATACATACGATAATTTTTGCAATCATGTTATTATGTCTCCTTCAGGTTATGTGATATGACGGAAAGAACGTGGTCAACGACCTTCAGCTCCTCCGGATCAATCCCTTTGTATATAAAACGGAGGAAGTCCTCCTGGCTCTGTCTGGCCGCCTTTACGGCGTCAAGAGCTGCCGGGCAGATCCGCAGATGGAAGATTCTGCGATCATCTTTATCCATGATGCTTTCCAGATAGCCTCTGGCGCTCAGGGATTCCACAGCCTTGGATACGTTTGATTTTGGGAAGGAACGCAGCTCCACAATATCAGACGCTGTGTCGTAGCCCGGATTATTGTACAGGAAAAGAAGGACGTTGGTTTCCATCCCGCTCAGGCCGTAGACATTGCTGGTCTTGCTGAGAAATTTGTTATATGCCCTCTTCAGGCTTCTTCCGGTGAGAAGATAATCAATAATAGTATTCATATGGATTCTCTCTTTATTAATAAAAAGGGAAAGCTTCCCGGTTAACGGAGTGAACGAAAGCAGTTAGTTCTTTTTAGAACTAACTGCTTTTATATTAGCATGATTCTGGCAAAAGTCAAGCGGTGCTTTACAAAGAACTTACAAACTCATAACCTTACTTTGCTTTTTTCTTTTTTGTGAAACAGTTATCATTGCTATTGCAGACGAGAGAAAGAAACAGATGTAAAGGAGAAAAATATTATGAAAAAGAAAATTACAGCAATTGCAGCGGCAGCGGTACTTGCCATGGCGGCGCTGGCTGGCTGCGGCACTACGGAAACAACAACAGCGGATAACGGAGCAGCTTCTTCCCAGGCGGCGGCATCGGAGACGGCCGGCACAGATACGGCAGCCGGGGCGGCCGGAAGTGAAGCGGCCTCCGGCGAAACAGCATCAGAAACAGCATCGGAAGCGGCATCTGCAAACGCCGGCCTGAGCGGCAGTATTTCCATGGCAGGCTCCACCTCCATGGAGAAGCTTTCCAATGCGCTGGCTGAAAGCTTTATGGCAAAGTATCCCGGTGTTACCGTAACTGCTGAGTTTACGGGATCCGGCGCAGGTGTGGAGGCCGTTGCCGCAGGAAGCGTTGATATTGGAAATGCCTCCAGGAATCTGACGGAGGAAGAAAAGGCGGGCGGCGTGGCTGAAAATATTGTAGCCATCGACGGAATCGCCGTGGTTACCGATCCTGCAAACACAGCTTCAGGCCTTACCAGGGAACAGCTTTCCGGAATTTATACCGGTGAAATCAAGAACTGGAAGGATGCAGGCGGTGCGGATCAGGCGATTGTAGTGGTAGGCAGGGAAGCCGGATCCGGCACCAGGGGCGCTTTTGAAGAGCTGCTGGAAATCGAAGACCAGTGTGCTTATGCAAACGAGCTGGACAGCACAGGCGCGGTGATGGCAAAGGTTGCGGCAACACCCGGGGCAATCGGTTATGTATCCCTGGATGTAATTGATGATACCGTTAAAACGCTTTCCATTGATGAGGTGGAGCCTACGGTGGAAAACATCAAGGGAGGCAGCTATCTGCTGAGCAGGCCTTTTGTAATGGCTACAAAGGGTGAGATTTCCGAACAGAACGAGACGGTACAGGCGCTGTTTGATTACCTGGCCTCTGACGAAGGAAAGGCTCTGATTGAGAGTGTCGGCCTGATTGTCACAGAGTAAGCATTTGAAACTGAATAGTGCAAGTTTGGGGCCCTGTGAAAAACAGGGCCTCTGCGGGGATAAAGGAACATATATTATGAAAATGGCTTTTTCAATTGTAAGGGGCAGGCATTCCAAAAATGCAGTGGAAAAGGCTGCCCAAATCATATTTACTGTTTGTACTTTTTTTGCCGTTCTGGCTGTTTTCTCCATTACTTTATATATGTTGATTAATGGGACACCGGCCCTGTTTAAGGTGGGGCTTAAGGATATCCTGTTCGGGACGGTCTGGAAGCCCACGGCGAAGGAACCGAGCTTTGGTATCCTTTATATTATTCTGACTTCAATTGTTGGGACGGCGTTTTCTATAGCAATCGGAGTGCCCATAGGTGTGCTGACCGCCGTTTTCCTGGCGGAGGCAGCGCCGAAAAAGCTGGCTGCCGTGGTAAAACCGGCGGTGGAACTGCTGGCTGGCGTTCCCTCCGTGATTTACGGCCTGCTGGGAATCATGATTTTAAACCCGTTGATGTACCGGGTGGAAACTGCGGTTTTCAAAGGTTCAGAGACACATCAGTTCACAGGCGGCGCCAATCTGATCTCCGCTGTCATTGTGCTTGCAATTATGATACTGCCTACGGTAATCAATATCAGCGAGTCCGCCCTGCGGGCGGTGCCTTCCCAATATAAATCCGCCTCCCTGGCCCTGGGCGCTTCCAAAATACAGACTATTTTCAGGGTGATGCTTCCTGCGGCCAAATCGGGAATTATAACGGCGGTTGTCCTGGGTGTGGGACGCGCAATAGGCGAGGCCATGGCGATCACGCTTGTTTCCGGCAGCTCCGTCAATTTTCCGCTGCCCTTTCATTCCGTTCGTTTTCTTACCACCGCAATTGTCAGTGAGATGGGCTATGCTTCAGGACTTCACAGGGAAGTGCTGTTTACCATCGGGCTTGTTTTATTTGCCTTTATCATGCTTATCAATACGTGTCTGACAAAGCTTCTGAAGTCAAAGGATACGCAGGAAAAGGTAAAAGAAGCGGGAAGCAGAAGCGAGGGCAAAAGCTGTGGGACGGCAGGGGAAAAGAAAAACAGGGCCGGCGCGGCAGTTCAGGGAGAGGCGTAATAGGCGGCGGACTCTGTGGATGTGAGGAGATAAATTATGGATCAAAGTATTCTGGTAAAAAGGGTCAGAGTTTCTGACATAGTGATTACTGCGGCAATTTATGCGGCGGCTTCCCTGTCCATTCTCCTGCTGGCGGGAATTGTCTGTTATACCTTTGTAAAAGGGATTTCCAGTATCAGCTGGCAGTTTTTGACGACAGTTCCCAGCAGCCTGAAGGGAACCTTCGGAATTGCGGGAAATCTGTTAAATACGTTGTATATTGTTGTTATTACGCTGGTTATTGCCACACCCATCGGCGTGGGATCGGCCATTTATCTGAATGAATATGCCAAACCTGGAAAAGTGGTGCGTACCATTGAGTTTACCACGGAAATCCTTTCCGGCATCCCTTCAATAATTTTTGGCCTGTTCGGCATGGTTTTTTTCGGAAATACCCTGGGCCTTGGCTATTCCATTATAACCGGCGCCCTTACATTGACGCTTATGGTGCTGCCTCTCATTACCCGCAACACGCAGGAAGCGCTGAAAACAGTGCCGGAAAGCTATCGGAGCGGGGCGCTGGGAATGGGGGCCGCCAGATGGTATATGATACGGACCATTCTTCTGCCCTCCGCCATGCCGGGTATTATAACCGGTATTATCCTGGCTGTGGGCAGAATCGTGGGTGAGTCGGCAGCGCTTTTGTTCACTGCGGGAAGCGGTTTCCTTCTTCCAAAGAGCGGCATGGGCTTTCTTACCAAAATCCTGGAATCAGGGGGCACCCTTACCATACAGCTGTATCTGTGCATGTCTAAGGCACAGTATGGAGAGGCCTTCGGAATCGCTGTGGTGCTTCTGGTTCTGGTGCTTCTTATCAATATGCTCACAAAGTACCTGTCCGGGAAGTTCAATGTGGAAACAAGAGAATAAAGAGAGATTGATGCAGTATTGCAGGCAGGACTGTGATATGCCGGAGGTATGGGAATGAATAATGCAAAAATAAGTACGAAAAAGCTGAATTTATATTACGGCGCCAACCATGCGCTGAAGGATGTGGATATGGATATTACCGCCAATGCCATTACCGCTTTTATCGGTCCCTCGGGATGCGGGAAATCCACTTTTTTAAAGACGCTGAACCGCATGAATGATCTGGTGGACGGCGTAAAAATTGACGGAGAGGTCACGCTGGACGGCGAGAATATTTATGATGAAAAGGTGGATACAACCCTGCTTCGTAAAAAAGTGGGCATGGTATTCCAGCAGCCCAATCCGTTTCCGATGAGTATTTACGACAATATTGCCTATGGTCCCAGGATTCATGGGATTAAGAGTAAGGCGCGGCTGGATGAAATTGTGGAAGAAAGCCTGAAAGGGGCTGCTATTTTTGATGAGGTGAAGGATCGGCTGAAAAAGTCCGCGCTGGGTTTGTCAGGAGGGCAGCAGCAAAGGCTCTGTATCGCCAGGGCGCTTGCCGTACAGCCGGAGGTGCTGCTTATGGACGAGCCAACATCAGCGCTGGATCCTATTTCCACGTTAAAAATCGAGGATTTGATGGAGGATCTCAAGAAAAAGTATACGGTGGTGGTAGTTACCCACAATATGCAGCAGGCTGCCAGGGTTTCTGATGAAACCGCTTTTTTCCTGGTGGGGGAAGTGGTGGAAAAGGATATTACGTCCAATATTTTTGCAAGGCCGAAGGATAAACGGACTGAGGATTATATTACGGGGCGTTT
This sequence comes from Clostridium sp. KLE 1755, assembly GCF_000466465.2. Taxonomy (NCBI): domain Bacteria; kingdom Bacillati; phylum Bacillota; class Clostridia; order Eubacteriales; family Clostridiaceae; genus Clostridium; species Clostridium sp. KLE 1755. The sequence continues at coordinate 1,250 of NZ_KE992734.1, read as the reverse complement.
CGGATAACAGAGCAGAGGAGTGAGGTTTAAAGCTATGACGACGAGAAGTATGTATCTGGAGGAATTAAACAGCCTGCGGAAAAGCCTGGCGGAAATGGGGGCGGCAGTGGAGGAGTCCTTTAATCTGCTGCTGACTGCGGTGGAAAATAAGGATACAGATCTGGAGCAGCAGATTATCAGGGGAGATCGGGTGATCAATGATATGGAAAGAAGCATTGAATCCCAGTGTCTTTCCCTGATTACCAGGCAGCAGCCGATTGCAGGGGATCTGCGGATGATATCCGCCGCCCTGAAGGTAGTAACGGATATTGAGCGGATTGGGGATCAGACTGCGGATATTGCGGAGCTGATGCTTCGTCTGCGGGATTGTGATCTGGATGCTTATTCCAGGCATATTACGGGTATGCTGCAGGTGGCTAAGGAAATCGTGCATGATGCGGTAGGTGCTTTTGTAAACCGTGACAGCAGGGCCGCGGATGAGGTGATCCGGCATGATGATGTGGTGGATGAGCTTTTTGCCAAGGTGAAGGATGATCTGGTGCATATGCTTCAGGAGGGTGTGGATAATATCGATGCCTGTGTGGATGTGCTGATGATTGCCAAGTATCTGGAACGGATTGGGGATCATGCGGTAAATATCGCTGAGTGGGAGATTTTCCAGGAGAGCGGAGCCATCCAACACATCCGCCTTATGTAGTGGAGACGGAGGCCGCCGCCTTTCCATGGGGGCTTTTCAGGCTGGATTAGAGCAGGGAGTTTCTCCGTGGACGGCCAGGGTCTTTCTGGCGTGATGGGGGCGTTTATTCCGGCAGGCTCCGGCTGAGGTATGTTTTGTGAGCGGGTACGCTTTCGCTCGGTTAAAAACGTAGCGGTACTAGCGTTGTAAAGGACACAACGCAAGGACCGACGTTTTTAAACGACCCTTTCACAAAACATACCTCAGCCGGAGTCTGCCGGAATAAACGCCCCCATCTTCCAGAAAGGCCCTGGCCGTCCGCGGAGAAACTCCCTGCTCTAATTCAGCCTGCTTGCCCCCATGGAAAGGCGGCGGCCTCCTGGGGTAGGTTTTTAAGGACAAGGGATAAGAGAGGGGTTAGGGGTGGAGTTGGGTTTCTCTTTTTTGGACGACGAATTTGGTGTAGAGGATGAGGGCGGTGAGGAAGAGGACGCCCAGGGTGTTGGTGATTTGTTGGGCGTAGAGGGGGCGGCCGGCTAGGATTAGGGGGGTGTGTTGGAGGTGGGAGAGGAGG
>NZ_KE992733.1:44448-59618 GCF_000466465.2 Clostridium sp. KLE 1755 | reverse complement strand
TGAAATTAATTTTTTGTAACAGCACAAGTCAGGTAACAGTTCAGCCAAAGGCTGAACTGTTACCAAATCGGGCGTGAACAGTTCCAATTTTACTAAATATCTGCCTTCAGATTATTCCACAGCCTTTCATAATCCAACGTAACCTGCTTATCAGCGGAGAGAAGGAACAGCCGGCAGCCATGGGGCGGGATACTGACAACAAGCTGCTTTTTCCACAACACTTCCCTTTCCCCTGTCTGAAAGGAAAAAATATTCCAGGATGGATCAAAGTCCAGTTCTTCCGGACTATATGTTTCTCTGAGATAATCCTCTGTTTTATTCAAAATGAACAGCAGTCCCTTTGCGCCTTCTTTGTGTACCATGACAATTTCAGGACGTTCTTCTGCCAGAAAAGGCAGGGATGGCTTCCTTCTTTTATCCGGTTCTATGAAACGGAAAAGCGCAGCCCTCTCCTCCGCAATCCGGTGCAGGGGATCCGAGGTATAAATACAGCTGCCTGAAATTGCCGCCAGCAGGGCAAGGCTGTGTATTTCACGTTCTGTAAGACGGATTTGAAAATCACGAAGCATGACAGCATCCGGGTCCGTCTGATAATAGTGGTGATTGGTAAAATGGTTTCCCACAAGGCAGCGCATCATATTCTGCGGACCAAACTCCCCGTCCCAGCTTGATCCCACATCCCCGCCTATGCGCATGCCATCCGCATAACCCACAAACGGCAGGAAGGGGGCAATACAGCCCAGCCAATAGCTTTCTTCTCCAATGGCTTCTCTGATCACCTGCAGATATTCTCTGAAGTATTCCACAGAGGTTTTCCCCGGCGTGTGTCTTTTTACCCGGCTGCTGTCCTGCAGCCCCCAGAGCATGAAATCTGTTTTAAACATTTCCGCGCCCCAGCTGTGAAGTGTTTCAAATACATTTTTCATATAGGCCATCGCCTCGGGATGGGAGGTATCCAGACAATAATACTCCTCATCCTGATATCCCCAGGGCTTTGGCTCATTATCAGTTATCCAGGGTCTGACCGGCTTATCCTCCGTATCATACAGAATCCAGTCCGGATGCTCCCTGTAAAGCCGGCTTCTGTTTCCTGCCATAAAGGCGCCGACCCAGATTCCCGGGACAAATCCTGCAGCACGAATTTCATCAAAGGCTGCCTTCAGTCCTTTAGGAAACCGTTCGCTGGGTTCCAGCCAGTCTCCAATGGAGGTACAGTACCCCACATCCAGCTGAAAATATTTAATATCCGGCCGTTTTTCCATTCCGGCAAGACCATTCAGATACTCCGTCAGCTGCAGTTGATCAAAGTTTTGATAGCAATAGTACCAGGAACACCAATGGTAGGCAGGCGGCATGAAAAGCCGGGCAGACATATTGCGCCCGATTTCCTCCGCAGCCTTTTCCAGCCCCGCTTCCAGGGACTCTGTCATCAGGAATTTCAGCGGCGCAAAATCCACGTTTTTCCGGTTTACATTTTCCATTCTGGCGCCGCAGGAAAGATGCAGTACCATCTCCTGGCTGTTTCTTCTGCTGCCGTCAGTATATCGCTCAAGGCGGCAGCCTTCCATTTCACATATAGTTTCATAATGCTTCTGTGAGGTGGGATAGATGGTCAGCGCACAGCCGCTGAACTGAAGGGCGCACAGCCCAAAGCCTGTCAGCCTTTCCTTTTCCAACAGGCTTTTCCTTCCATAATATCCCGTATCATGCCCCATTCCTTCCGCTGCCTGGTAGAAGCCCTCCGCATCCGTATCCGCCTGGTAAAAAAACTGGAAGGTATGAATGGACTGCAAGTAATCCACAAGGGAAAACTGCAGCTCAAAGCAGTTCTTATCCTGTTTATCCACATGGCAAACAATGCTGCCTTCTGCGGTTTCCCATATGATTCCCGCTTCTTCCCTGCGTACCCGAAGCGCCCGGACGGAATGTCCGTCGATACCCGGATAAACATTTTTAAGGAAAACTTCTTTTTCACTGCTGACAGTCAGGCTGCCGTCCGCCTCGATCCTGAACCTTAATTCCATTGACTTATTCCTCCTTCAGATACTCATGAGCCATAACAAGCATAACGCTGGCCGTCCAGGTATATGCCCGATCTCTCAGTCCTGCGCCTGTCAATGCATCAAAATTCTCCGCACATCCGCTTCTGCTCACGTTTCTGCAGAATCGTTCCGTGATATCCCTGACGAATTCCTTTTCCCCGCATTCCCACAGGCCGTCCGCCAGCAGCATGGTACTCGGCGCCCAAATGGGCCCGCGCCAATAACCGTCGGATTCATAAAGGCTGCTGGACGGACTCTCTGTCGCCAGGCCATGCTCCGTATAAAATCTGACGCTCTTCAGCTGTTCTATCAAATAGGAACGAACCCCGGCCGGCAGTCTCCCTCCCAGAACAATCGGAAGATACAATATCAGACTTTCATTTTCTGTCACTTTCCCTGTAACGGTCTGAATCGCCAGCGGTCTGTTGTCCCGGAAAAGCTTCTCCAGCATTTTACCAAGCATCCGTTCTGCGCGTTCCTTCCACAGGAGGCTGTCGCTCTTGCGGCCGATCAGTTCCGCAATTTCTCCAAGCTCCTCCATCTGGATAACCAGAAAAGCTGCCAGATCCGGAAGGGTAACCGGAGGAAGAAAACGGAACGCCGTTGAATTATCCCACCCGGAATCATTTCCGTGGGTATATTCACAAAGACCATCCCCATCCTGATCTCTGTAATTCAGCCACCATTGTGTCCATTTCCCCAGCTTCTCATAAGCTTCCTCCAGCTGGTTTCTGTCAAGCCTCATGAGCTTCCTGAGCTTGCGCAGTGTCCAGCCGTGGATCGGCGGTTTACAGTAATTATCTATAATTATGGAATCATTGATGCTGTCGGGTATTCTGCCGCTTTCACTCTGATGATCAAACATGATCATAAACTGATTCCAGGCTTCCTGCGGCTCGTGATAGGCAAGAGCCAGCGCATTAAAGCAGTGGTCCCAGCTCCATACGTTGCACATCCAGTTTTTCGACATAAACATGGCATCTCTTTTCAGGAAGCCGCATTTATTCACAATACTGCTCCAGTTAACATAGGCAGCCATCTCCCCCGCCTCTGCAAATCTGCCCGGCACCGATGGCATGGAGTGATAAAAGGCCTGAAAATCAGCATAAGCTTTTTCAGCGCTGCTGTCTAAATCAAATTTTTCTTTCCTGTTTATCCAGGTGTCCTTTATTTCCTCCATCACCAGCAGGAATTCACCGTCTTCTGCTTCCACATCAAAACAGCAGTATTCAGAATTACTCACCTTCCATTCCTGGGAAAGCTTTACCTGTCCCGACTGGTTAAAAAGCATATAACGTGAGTGGCATTTAAAACAATTGGCCAGATACCAGGTTTCTTCCCCGGACAGCACCGGCTGGATAAAGTCAAAAGCACCTCCCGGAAGAAAGTCCAGTCTGATTCCGACACCGTCTCCCCTTCCGCTTATGAGAAGCGTATCCGCATCCTCATAGGCCAGAAACACTTCACCTTTTTGCGTAGACAGAGTTACCTTTTCCGGCTGCGCCTCTATCCTGCAGGGACACTCCTCCCCGTCATTCAAGGTCTGCAGACGCGCCACAAACGGCGTCCCGGCATCCCCATGGACAGTTCTCAGATAAAGCCCTTCTGCCATTCCTGAACCCCTGAAATTTTTTTCATGATATGAAACCGCCATATAGCTGCCTCTCATACTGAAAGGCACCTCCTGTAAATTTAACTGCATACCCCTGCTCCTTTCTTTTTTCCCTCTTTTTGTTATGGTAACTGAATCCTATTCCCGCAGTTACCTTTTCTCCATCATACTTTCTCTCTCTTACCCCTTCAAGCCTGAAAAGGTAATCCCTTCAATAAAATATCTCTGTGCCATAAAGTACACAACAATCATAGGCAGCGTTATCACCGAAGACAATGCCATCATAAGATTCCATTCACTGTTATGCTGACCCATAAAATTCTGCAGCGCCAGAGAAACCGTCTTCAGATTTTCCTTATCCAGATAAAGCAAAGGCCCCATGAAGTCATTCCAGGTATTCATAAAGGTAAAGACTCCCACTGTGCATAAAACCGGCTTTGCCATTGGAACAATAATACGCAGGTAGATAACAAAATAATTAGCGCCGTCCACCAGAGCCGCTTCATCATATTCCTTGGGAATTCCCGCATAAAACTGCCTGACCAGAAAAACATTGAATGCGCTTCCGAAAAAGCAGGGCAGTGTAAGAGGGACAAAGGTATTATAAGCGCCGACTGCCTGCCATATGAGAAACTGAGGTATCATCAGAACGGTCTGCGGTATCATCATTGTGGAAAGCAGCAGGGCAAACCAGAAATTTTTTCCTGTAAAACGGAGCCTGGAAAAACCAAAGGCGATAAAGCTTGCGCTGAGTATGCTGCCAATCATATTAATCAGTACAATGATACCCGAGTTCACGAAATATCTGGAAAAAGGCGCCCGCGCAAAGGCATCCCTGAAATTATCCAGATTGTAATGGCTGGGCAGCCATTGTATCGGCACCGTCATAATTTCCCTGTTTGTCATAAATGAACTGCGTACCATCCAGAAAAACGGGAAAAGCATTAAAATGGATATGGCCGCCAGCAATAGGTAGGAAATAATTTTCCCTCTGTTTTTCTTCTTCATAATCAGTCTCCATTCTCATAAATAACCCATTTGTCCGAGGTTTTGAATACAATCGTTGTCAGCAGGGCGATAATCACGAATAAAATCCAGGACATCGCCGCCGAATATCCCATCGCAGACTGTTTAAAGGCAGTCCGGTACACAAGCAGGGAATAGAAAAGGCTTGCATTGGAGGGCCCTCCGTCCGTCATGATATAGGACTGGGTAAAGGTCTGCATGGAACCGATAATCGCCATAACAAAATTATAAAAAATAATCGGAGTCATCATTGGTATTGTAATATTCCTGAATTTTGCAAATGCGCCTGCGCCGTCAATTTCAGCGGCCTCGTAAAGCTGTCTTGAGACGCCCTGAAGCCCTGCCAGGTAAATAACTACCGTATTTCCCGCCGCCCATACCGCCATAACAGACAAGGACGGTATTACCTCCTTCGGGCTGAAAATGAAATTATGCGTATGCCCCCCGAATGCTTTGATTATACTGTTAAGCAGGCCATACATGGGATTGTAGATATACATCCATATCGCAGAGCTTGCCACAACGGGCACAATGGACGGGATATAAAAAATCGTCCGGAAAACGGACAGTCCCTTCACCTTCGTGTTTAGCAGCATGGCAATAAGCAGCGGTATACAGGTCACCAGAGGCACACTTAACAAAGTATAATAAGCGGTTACCTGTAATGACTTGATAACGAGAGGATCCCTGAAAAGATTCCTGTAGTTTTGAATCCCGATAAACTCCTGTGCAGTGATAACATCCCATTTGGTAAAGCTGATCCACATACTGAACAGCATTGGGCCGAAATTAAAACATACCAGGCCGATTATCGCAGGAGCAATAAAGAAATATCCCCATTTCAGCTGCGTTTTTTCCTTTAATGACATACTTTTTTTTACCTTCATGCTTACTGGCCTCCTGCCTTCACTTATATTCGGGTAAAAAAAGGGCACCCACCCCTTAGAGCCAGGCGCCCTTCCTTTTTCCTTATTTATTTCCAATAGCCGTCAATACTGTCTGATAAGTCAAGCGCTTCCAATGCTTCTTTGGCTGAAACCTCGCCCAGCCATACATTATCAAGTGCCGGTACGATAGTATTATCCACAATGACAGGGAAATTCTTTACTCTGACATTATCTCCCAGTACAGTAGTGTCTGCCTGCAAAATATTTTTAAAGGCCTCGCACATTTGCGTCGCATCTACCTTTGTGTAGGTTGAAACCCACTTCTTCTCATTTTCCCCACTGTCAAATACCTCCAGGGTATGAGGGAGCCCGCCCAGTGATACCCCCTGATCCAGCGCAGCCTGAATGGAATTCATGAAGTTGGTAAAATACTGATAGAAATCAAAAGCTTCTTTATTATCCGCCGCATTGGGAGACATACATAGGCCTGCCGTCCAACTGATATCCGCAGGATGCTTAAATGCGGGAATCGGGGCTACGCCTACGTCAAATCCTTCGTTCGTATAATTTGCCAGCGCCCAGCCGCCGTCAATCACCATTGCCACCTGACCGTTCATGAGCATGGCTGATGCATCGGAAAAGGCCCCTTTTGCCATAGCGCTGGAAGGTGCGCAGTGGATTACATTTCCAAGGTCGGCAATTGACTGGATGACCTCGATACCCGCATCACTGCTGATACTGAGCGCCGAACCGTCCTCATTCAAAATACCCGCATCATTTGTGTGCAGCAAAGCTATGTATTTTGTCCAGTCCGTCGGCATCATTGTTCCGTATACCATGATATTGTCCGGATCAAAGCCTGCATCCTCCGGCCCGTTCCCATTGGCATCCTTGGTTATCTTCTTCGCATTTTCCACAAATTCCTCCCAGGACCAGGGCTTTGATGCATCGGTGGAAGGAAGTTCAATACCGTTCTGCTCCAGCAGCTCCTTGTTATAATACATGCACATCGTCGTTACATTATATCCCACTGACCATACATTTTCATCCGTAGCAAAAATAGCAGAATCCACAGATACGTCGGAAGGCTTTACTCCTGCCGCATCATACAGCGGTTTTAAATCCAGCAACGCACCCTTTTCTCCCCACTCAAAAACATTCCCTTCAGGAAGATTAAAAATATCAGGCATGCTTCCTGCCGCAGCCATTGTATTTATTTTGCTCAGATATTCAGCATAGGGTATGTAATTTTCTTCGATATCAATATCCGGATGTTCTTTTTCATACTGAGCCACAATCGCTTTGTCAAATTCCTGTTCCGCATCTGCCGCCCACATATAAAAGGTCACTGTTTTCTTTTTGCCGGAAGAGCTTTTATCCGCCTGGATATCTGCCTGTCCGGCATCTGCCGCCGCATCTGTGCCACCGGCTGCCGCACTTTCAACACCTCCTGCAGTACCTGTACTGCTGCCGCAGCCAATAGTTGTACATACCATACAAATCCCCACCAATAATGCCAATAACTTTTTCTTCATACTTTGCCTTCCCCTTTCTATCTAACCTTTTTGTTTGGTTGATATGTATATAATATTTATTTTCACAGTTCAAATCTAGTACAAAGTTATCATTCCACTAGCACAATTTTTTCCATTTTTATTTATAAAATCAGCCCGACAACATCTGATTATTGGTGCCGGACCTGCATCTCTGGTAAAAAAAGCAGGTGTACCGGGAAAAACGAAGGTTCTTTTCCCGTACGCCTGCCTGCTTTATTCATGTTCTGCTCCGATGGAATTTCTGTATTCTCTCGGAGATATTTCATATACCTTTTTAAAGCTTCGTGCAAAATAGTTGGGATCGTTATAGCCTGTCATCTGGGAAATCTCCGATATGCTCAGAGATGACGTGTCCAGAAGCTCCCTTGCTTTCTTCAGCCTTATATTCTCAAGATACTGCATTACCGTACAGTTTTTCTTTTCTTTGAACTTCTTTGCAAGATAGGTGGGCACGACAAAAAATTCACCTGCCAGTTCACTCAGATTGATATCCTCTCTGTAATGCTGAACCAGATACTGTATCACCTTATCAACCAGTTCACTTCGGGAAACTATCTTCTCAATCTTCCGGTTCAGCTGTAAGGAATAGTCCCCAAGCAGGCCAAGCATCTCTCTCCGGCTTTCACAGACGGCCGATGCAAAAGGAAAAAGCTCCTGCCGCAGTTCTCCGGGAAGCTGAATATCATACTTGGTATATTTATTCGCGATAATCAGAATAAGAGCCTGGTAAACCTGTTTAATAAGACCACAGTATTTTTCCTCTTCAAATAACGGCTTCAGGATCTCTTCCAGACACTCTGTATATTTATCTTCCCTGGTACAGTCCAGCGCAGCATCAAATGCCTCATAGCTGACGGCCGGCCGCTCACATGGCATGCTTTTCAGTTTCATCAGCCTGTATTCAGGATGGTAAAAACGGATATTCAGCATATCTTCAAACTGACCCGCCAGTTCCTCCGGATTACCGCATTTTCCCATATGGTACACGATTTGGGATGCTCCGGCGAAACAGTCCTTGCCAGCAAGCATTTCAAGCTCCCTCCCGGTACAGTACTTTCCTTCCATTAACAACAGAAGGATATCCTGTACACCGAAAAAACGTATGGCAGTACAGTGCATTCCCCGGTCAGCCATCTCAATCTCCCTGAGAATCTCCGCCGCATTCCCTCCGATTTTCTTTCCCCGTATCAGAAGGAAGGTCCCTTCCGGCTTTTTCTGCCCATCCGCATGCAGAAAATCCGTCCAGGAGCATATATTCTCCTCCTTCTTATCCTCTTTTTCTTTATCCTCCTCCAGCTGTCTGAAAACATCCCAGAGCATATCACTGAATTCCTGCTGCAGTATCGGCTTTTTAATATAATTAATTACCCCCAGCTGAATCGCCTTTTTCATATAAGCAAAATCATCATAGCCGCTGATAATGATAAAACGGGTGTGGGCTTCCGGATACTGTCTTCGAATCCTTTCTATGAAATCCAGCCCATTGATAACAGGCATATTAATATCCACGAAAAAAATATCCGGCCTCATTTTCTCATACAGTAAAAGCGCCTCCATCCCGTTGCCTGCCGTACCTGCCACTTCAATCTCCATACCGCTGCTTTCTATTCTCTGGGCAATGGATTTCTGTACATATTTTTCATCATCTGCAATACATATTTTATACATATACTTCCTCCTCACCACCCGCTCTCTCCAGCGGTATTTCCATTTCAATTCTGGTTCCATAACCGGCATTGGAAATAATCTTAACGTCAAAGGCATCCCCATATTCCAAATAGAGCCGCTGTACCACATTCTTAATTCCTACATGCCCCGTTTCCGGAAGACGTTTCATGGGATGTTCATAAATATTCTGTATCTCTTCGCTCAGAAGCTGCTGCTGTACAGCCTCCATGCCGCTTCCATTGTCCATCACTTCGATATGTATTTTCTCATTTTTCAGATGTATTATAATGGAAATACAGCACTCCTGATTCTTTCTCTGAAAGCCGTGCTTAATGGAATTTTCCACAAGCGGCTGCAGGATTGCTTTCATAAACGGCGCTTCCATTAATCTTTCATCCACATCGTCAAAGTAGGAAAAATCATTGATTTTATACTTCATAATCAGCAGGTACTGCTTTGTATATTCCAGTTCCTCCTTCAGCGTAATCCATTTGTTCTGTTTTAAATTATAGCGATAGAGCTGTCCCAGCGTTTCACATACCTTCACCGCTTTTTTTTCTTTCTTGCTCAGTATCAGGCTATTGATAATCTCCAGCGTATTAAACAGGAAATGCGGATTGATCTGCCGTTCCAGCATCTTGATTTCTGCGTCCTTCTGAAGGGCGCTGATCATCTTGTTTTTTTCGATCAGTGAATAAATAGACCCCGACATTTCATTAAAGCCATCGATAAGCTCCCCGATTTCATCCATATATGTGTTTTTGATTTGAATCCCGATATGATTATTTCTAATCTCCAACATGGCTCCTGCGCAGTTCAGAATCGGTTTTGTCAGATATCGGGATACGGCTAATGCCACCAGGATCAACAGGCAGCCCACAAATCCAAGCATGCCCACAAAAACAAGGAGCACCATAGGATTATTTACCTTCTGATAATTCTCATCCGATACGGTAATCAGTATCCATTGGAAAAATTCCGTATTCAGCATTTTCCTGGACATATAGTACCTGTTTTCCAGCTTTACGATCTGCTCACTTTCCTCCCGTTTTTCTCCTGTATCCAGCTCTCCCGGCAGATTAGAGCAAATACTGCTGCCGTCTTTTTCCTCCAATGCAAGCCAGGTTCCCTCATAACCGTTTTCCAGCAGCTTTTTTATATTTTCCAGCGGAACCGTAATTACCATGAAGCCCGTAAGCTCCAGGGTATTATAATCGTGGACAACATAATAAATCGTCATATTCCATTCCGGATGATTTCTGTAAATTCCTTTATCTTCCCCCTCTCTGGCCTCCACATATTTTCCATTCAGAAGCAGTTCCTCATACCATGGCTTCTCCCTAATGTCCACATCATAATCTAAACGGTAGCTGTCGGTTCCTGTGACTCTTGTACCGTTTAACGCAATCACTGCAAACTGATTTCCTTCATACAGGGTACTGAGGCTCCCCAAAAAATCTCTGGCATTTTCCTCCATCTCCTGCCTTCGCACAACAGAAACGCTTTTCTTGAAAATATCCTGCATCCAGTTACTGTAGCAGATATTATAAGCCAGGTTATCCATATTTTCAAAATAGCTTCTGATTCCGTCTTCTTTTTCCGACTCAATACTTTTAACGTGGTTAATGACCGTACGTTTCCAGGTATTGCTGTAAATCACGCCAAATATAAAGGAAGTAAAAAGGACGGCGCCGATAAACGTGCTCATAACAAAAATAACTGTTTTCCTTTTCAGCCCAAGCTGCATAAAATGTACCTTTGCATTCTTAAGAAGCTTCCGCAACGCCTGCCTGCCGCCTGTTTTATCCTTATTGTCATTATCTGTACCGTTTTTTCCCGTACTTGCTTTATCCATGCCTTTTCCCCCTCATGCGTGATATTCCCTTAAGTAAACCCTGCCAAAGCCCATGTAACATATTACACCGCACTTTAGAGCAATTATAACATTGTAATTCCTGCCACGCCACTACTACTAAAGTGATGATCAACCAACCGCTTTAAGCCCTTCTGGAGCCCTCACGCTTGACATCCCCGCCCCCTGGCATATAATTAATTAAAAAATTTTATATTTTCATGCAACGTTTTCCCTCTCCCGGTTGTATATAAAGCAGAAACATAAAAACGCATGAAGGAGAATCCGATATGAAAAAACTAAGCCTATGCATTATCACTGCCCTGTCCCTTGTATCCCTTGGTATCCTTACCGCCTGCGGCGTTTCCACCGCACCAAAGGAAGCCGGCTCAGCGCAGCTTCCCAACCCCTTTGTCCCCTGCGCCTCCATAGAGGACGCAAATGAAATTCTGGGCTTTACCGCCGCCGTGCCCTCCGATATACCGGACGGCTATGAAACCGCCGCCATTGCCGCCGTTTCTTCCTCCGATCCGGCCTTTGTCCAGATAAGATACGAATATGGGGAAAAGACCATCACCTACCGCATAGGAAAAGGCTCCGGCAATATCAGCGGAGATTATAACTCCTATGAATTCACAAAAACACTGGAAGCGGGTGAAAATACACTCACCTGCAGCGGTGCCGGAGAACTGATTTACAATGCGGTCTGGGAAGCGGACGGCTATACCTACAGCCTGACCGCCACAGACGGCATCACCGAAAATGAACTGCAGGAACTGGTGGAAAGCATCGCCTGAAGCATTCTGCGCCGTATGAAAGGAGGAGTCACATTATGAATTACGGCAGTTCCATAAGTCGGACCGCAGCCGGACCGTGGCAGAACCAATCCCCTCTGTACCTGCTTGCCTGCGGACAACTGCGTTTTATCCTGTACAGGCTTTGCCGCTTTATTAAAAAGGATGCGGACCTTTCTCCCTCTCCGGAGGCCGCCGTGTCCCCGTCATCATCAGAGCGGGCCGCCAGAATTCTCCACCATCTGCCAAAAAACAAGGCCTCCAAAACCAGCCGGGTCACCGAAATCAGCCAGGGCCCAAAAACCAGCTATGCCTCGCATGCCAGCCAGGCCTCTCTGATTTCCCAGCCTTCCCGCTCCTGCCCTCCCCTCTCCCCCGAGGAGGCCCTGCACCGCTATGGTTCCCCCATCCTCCGTCTGGCGCTGTCCTATCTCCATAACCTGCCGGACGCCGAAGATATCCTTCAGGAAACCATGCTCCGCCTTTTCTCCTCCGCCCCGTCCTTTGAAAGCCCGGAGCATGAAAAGGCCTGGCTCTTCCGGGTGGCCATCAACCTGAGCAAAAACCGCCTGAAGGCCAACAGACGCCGCAGCTGCGAGGAGCTTCCCGAATCTCTCACCCGCGCCATGCCCGAAGACCTTTCCTTTGTCTGGGAAGCGGTATCCACACTTCCCATAAAATACCGGGAGGTTATCCACCTTTACTACCAGGAAGAAATGACTGCCGCCCGGATTGCCGCTCTGACCGGCGCAAAGGAATCCACCGTGCGCTCCCTTCTCTTCCGCGCGCGCGGCATGTTGAAAAAACAGTTAAAGGAGGCGTATGATTTTGAAGAATAAATATCAGCAGGCTGAAGAATACATTCAAATGACACCGGACATGGAACAGCGCATTCTGGAAAAAATCAGAGCTTCGCGCACCGCCCCGGTTCCGCAGATACACCGTCAGCACCCTTTCCCCCGGCGTTTTCCCATTCCCGCCGCCCTGGCCGCCTGCTTTGCCCTGGCTGTCATCACCCTGTTCTTGTTTCCCCGCCTGAAAACCGGCTTTCCCCCGGGACAGTCCCAACAGCCACCGGTCCAAATAGCTTCCCCCATCGTGGAATACCCGGACACGTCCTCCCTGGCGGATGCCCTGCCATTTCCGCTTTCTCTGCCGGCACAGCTTCCAGAGGGCTATACCCTCCGTTCCTGCTCCATCCTGAATGGAGAGATGGCACAGCTTATATATGAAAAAAACGGCTCACAGCTCACCTACCGCATCACAGAACAGAAGAATGCCCCGGGAGATGACATCAGCGGCGATTATAACCAGTATACGCAGACACAGATCCTGGAACGGCCCTGGGGACAGCTGACACTGAAGGGTGACGGCAGCACCTGGTCCCTCCTCCTGTGGTCCCGAGACGGCTACACCTGCTCCGTGTCCACACAGGCCCCGCTCACCGAATCTGAAGCGGCGGCCCTGGCGGACAGCACCGTCCTGTATGAAGCTGAGGATCCCCCACAGTAAATTTTCCCCTAAAATACATTAAACCTGATTATGGAAAAAAATCAAATACCCCGCTGCAAGCAGGGTATTTGACCCTCGCGGCAGTCGCCAAATATCCATGCAAGCATGGCTGCTTGGCTCGTTGCTCACGGGAATAAAAAGAGCCGGGAAACCAGCATGAATCTGCGTTTTCCCGACCCTTCCTTTATTCCCCGGCATCAGTCCCTGATAACAAACCTTCCGTCCAAAAGCACATTGGCAGCATTGTCCCCCACCATAAGCTCAAACTCTCCCGGCTCCACATGCCACTCATACTTCATATCCAGTGTCCGCAGCTGACGTGTTCCCAGGCAGATACGCACCCTTTTGCTCTCTCCTGGCATCAGCGCCGTTTTTTCAAAGCCTGCCAGCTCCTTCACCGGCTTGACGGTACTCGACCACATGTCACGTACATAGACCTGAGCCGTCTCCTCCCCAAATACCTTTCCCGTATTGGTCACCGTAAAGGATACCGTGACGAAGGCGCCTGCCTCTATTTCTCCCGCCCGCAGGCCACCGTCTTCAATTTCCAGATCCCGGTAGGAAAAGGTGGTATAGGTCAGTCCGTATCCGAAAGGATAAAGAGGCTCCCAGTCCATCTCCACATACCGTTTTCCACCACCCGGCAGACGGTTGTAATGACAGGGCACCTGCCCTACGGTTTTGGGGAATGACATGGGAAGCCTGCCGGAGGGCGTGGTCAGACCGAAAAGTATCTCCGCAACAGCCCTGCCGCCTTTTTCTCCGGGATACCAAGCTTCCACTATTGCGGGGATATTTTCCTGCTCCCAGGACAAGGAAAGCGGCCTGCCGTTTTGTAAAAGAAGTACCACCGGCTTTCCCACGGCCGCAATTTTCTTCAGGAATTCCAGCTGCCTGCCCGGCAGCCTCAAATCCGACCGATCCAGGTTTTCCCCGCAGGTCTCCACACAGCCTCCAAGACAGGCTATCACAACCTCCGCTTTTCGTGCCGCCTCCAATGCCGCAGACATGTCCTCATGTCCCCGGTGATATCCCAGGATAACCCTGGCTCCTCTGGCGTCATTGCAAAACTCCAGGCGGATATCATACTCCGCTCCCGCCGTAAACACAAAATCTACCATGCGGCCGCTGTCCTTCCCCGCTCCCCAGCCATCGATAAGAAGCCTGCCGTCCACATATAGCCGCATGCTGTCCTGTCCGGACAGTCCAAGGCATCCGGTAAAGCTTTCCGGCGCCTTCAGCGTCCCCGTCCAAACCACGGAAAAACAGCTGGCATCCAGATGCGGATGAGGCTTTGCATAAATCCAGTTGAACTGGATCATCGGATCCACCCTGGTAACTACCGGTTCTCCGCCAGGCTCCCAGCCGTTGTAATACCGGCCTGTCAGGCCGGGCTTCCCGTCTTCGCTTAAAAACCAGCCCGGATGAAAGGGCACCGTCTTTTCCCCCAGGTAGCTGCAGCCCTTTTCGTACAGGATTTCCGTCTTTTCCCCTGCCAACTGCCGGATGCCGTCCAGTACCGTCACTATATGCTCCCTGTTATAATTTACACAATAATCGCCCAATGTCGGCTCATCCGCTCCCGGTCCCACCACGGCAATCGTTTTCAAATCCCGGGACAACGGAAGCAGCCCGTTCTCATTTTTCAGAAGACAGATCCCCTTCCTTGCAATCTCCAGTGCAGTTTCCTGATGTTCCCTGCAGTTCGCCGTCTTTTCATACAGACCTTCCTCCACATAAGGCTTCTCAAACAGCCCCAGTGCAAACTTCAGCCCCAACACCCGTCTGCATGAGGTATTCAGCACCTCCTCCGACATCCTGCCGCTTTCAACCAGACTCCGTATCCCATCCGCCCATTCCTCATGGGTAAAATCATACAACTGCAGATCCACGCCTGCCTCCAGCCCCTGGCGGATGGCGTCCGTTTTATCAGGCGCGGTAAAATGCCAGTCGTACAGTCTGGAAACGGCGGTCATATCGGAACGCACAAAGCCCGGCATGCTGAATTTTCCCCGCAGCACCTCCGTCAGAAGCTCCCTGTCGGAGGACACAGGCTGCCCGTCTATGGAATTATAGGAGCACATGGCGTTCCAGGCGCCGCCCTTCACAAAGGCTTCCTCAAACACTGGCAGGCACCAGGCGAAAATCTCATGCCTTCCCATTGCGGAGGGCGCACAGTTCAGCCCGCCCACAGGCGTGCCGTAACCCACATAATGCTTCG
>NZ_KE992733.1:40960-44348 GCF_000466465.2 Clostridium sp. KLE 1755 | reverse complement strand
CAGGCGTGCCGTAACCCACATAATGCTTCGGCTCCGCCGCTACGCTGTCCTGCCGTTTCAAATTCCCGCCCTGCATTCCCTTTACGATTTCACGGGCAAATTCCCCACACAGAAAGGTATCCTCCCCAAAGGATTCCTCCACCCTTCCATACCTGGGATCCCTGGTGAGATCCATCACCGGGCTGAAGGTTTCATGCACGCCGTAAGCCCTGGCCTCCGCCGCAATGCAACGTCCCATCCGCCGTCCCAACGCAGGCTCAAAGGTTCCCGCCAGAGAAATCTGCTGGGGAAAACAGGTTGCATTTTCCTCAAACAACCCATGCAGCGCTTCCTCACTGAAAAGGAACGGGATTCCCAGCCTGGTTTCCTCCACTGCCCGGCGCTGCAGCTCATTGGCCAACCGCGGCGTACAGCCCCGCAACTGCACGCTTCCTACGCTCATGCCGCCCATGGAGCGCTTCATTTCCTCCCAATCCGGCTCCGTTACCCGCCCCTCCGGCGTCTTTTCTGAAAAATCAAAGGTAAAAAACTGATCCATCTGCTTAATCTTTTCATCCAGCGTCATCCGGGAAAGCAGATCCTCCACCCGTTCATCTATCGAAGCCGCCGCATTCCTGTATTTTTCCATCTCTAAATCCTCCTTTCAACCGTTGATAAAGGTTACCGGAGCCATATCGTTTTCCGCCAGCCTGTCCAGATCCTCCTGCAGGGATTTTCCCTCCATAAGCTCCAGGGCATAATTGAACTCACCAAAGCCCGACAGATCCATCCTGAAATTGGTTTCCCACGTATTATTCATCACCCAGCTGTAGACAGGCCGTCCGTTATTTTCCTGCCTGCTATCGCACAGGACAATGGGGTGATGCTCCAGCTGCCCCATA
This sequence comes from Clostridium sp. KLE 1755, assembly GCF_000466465.2. Lineage (NCBI taxonomy): Bacteria > Bacillati > Bacillota > Clostridia > Eubacteriales > Clostridiaceae > Clostridium > Clostridium sp. KLE 1755. The sequence continues at coordinate 43,467 of NZ_KE992733.1, read as the reverse complement.
TAAATTAGCGGCGTATCCTGCGTATTGATCAATACGCTCTCCTGTTCTCCCCGGTACAAAATCCCCTCGTCCGCAATATAATACTCCATATTCGTACCCGGCAGCTGATCAATGCCGGGACGCATAGGAACGCCGCCGTTGTGAATATAAAGCCGGGTATCCGGAAGCCTCAAAACAAGAGGCAGATAAACGCTTTCGATATCCTCGCTCAGCGTTTTTGCCATCCGCAGGGTGAATTCCAGCCTGGGAAGAGCGCGGTACAGCTTCAGAATTACGCTGCAGTGATACGTTCCCTCCAGACGGAATATCAGCTCCGTCCTGACAAATACAGGCCCCTGATCCAAAATCCTTACATCCGTCAGTTCCCCCTGGAACTGATTTGCATGCAGGCCTCTGATATTGCGCCCGAGCAGCCGCCGTTCCTCGTAAGCTCCCTTCCTGATTTCCGTCCGTTCATATATGGGCGTAAAAATACGTTCCAGGCCGTCCCCCAGCATTTCCCTTCCGCTTTTTTTATTATAAAAGGAAGTAATCCCCTTACCGATACGGTAGCGGACCGCGAACCACTCATTTTCCATACCGTATGGAAGCAGACAGCTTTCCTTATCGTAATCGTTCACAATATCCCGCACCCGTTCCGCGCCGACCCAGGCCGTACGGGTGAAAAGCTTGTGCACCGCGGCCGGCTGTTCCTCATAGGAAAATTCCTTTTCCTCCATCGGCTCAAACTTCGACAGGAAGCTTACCAGCACGCCCCGGGGATGGGCCGACAGCTGGACGGCAGGCTCCTCTCCTGTTTTCAAATCCCTCACCTTGACTCCGGGCAGACAAATCGTTTCCACGTAGAAGGATACCGGATACACTCTTTTTTCCCGGCTGACCGATACGGCCTTCACCCTGCCGCTGCAATTGTAATAGCAGAGGATATCTCCCAGCAGATGGCACTGCTCATTTTTCCGCATGGCCCCCGCCTCATGAGCCTTGGAGGCGTAGCTTGTCTTACGGATGTCCAGATTGATTACCCCGGTGTCATAAGGATTGGTCACCGTAGCCGAATGCCCCCAGGTATGCTCCGCATACAGAAGCACATTATCCTCTGCGGTCTCTGTCAGCTGAGTGTTCCGCTTCCCGGTCTTTTCCTCCAGCCTGTCACACACATGGGCGAAACGCAGCGCCTCCTTATAATGTTTTACAGCATAAGGAGTGGAACCCACACCATTGCCCCACCAGTCATTCAGCGCGCCCCGGCAGACAGGCGCCTCCTTCACCTCATCCCGGATTAACGTATACAGCTCCTGCAGCGAAACCATCTGCAGCCTCACTTCCTCCCCGTACCTGCTGTTAAACTCCCGCACAGTGGCGGCAATTGCCGGATTTATCGGCGCATTATCCGAAAAGACACCGCTCACACTGGTGATATAAAAGTCATACGGGTAGCCGTTTTCCTCATACTCCGCAATGCTTTCGCCCAGATTTCTGTGAAGCGCCTCCATCGGCGCCTGCGGTCCCTCCTTCCCGAAATAATTCTCCGTCATGAAGTTCACATTTTTGGAAAAAACAATCCCCAGGGCATTTCCCAGATTATAATGCTCGCCGTTCCATACCAGAAGCCTGCGCCCCTCCTCATTTTCCCAGAAAAAAGGCTGCTGGTTCTGATACAACGGATACATCCCGTGATGGGTATGAATATTGGTATACAAAAATTCAATTCCGTTCTGCATCAGCACATCCCTGGCGCCCAGGGAGATGCCGTTAATATCCGCATTCATAGCTGTTTTTATCGGACATCCCTGCTCCGTAAAAATCTGCTGCAGCTTCTGTGTCCGCCGGTTCAACATCCCACAGTCCACAAGATCATTAAAGTTCAGATAGGTGGCTGAAATTCCTATTTTCCCCTGTCTCACCAGCCGGAAAAAGTCCTCCTTCTCCGTCTCCTGCGCAGTCTTTAAAAACTGCTCCACACAGTACAGCGTTTCGCAGTTCCACCGCAGGCCGCTCTCCTGCATATTTTTCTGGCAGTTCTCCTGTAATCCTATTGGCTGTACCTCCTGTAAATTCTCCCGGCCAACCGTCCGCATTTCTGCCGGTCTGTCCGTGCCACAATACTTCAACAACCGGACCACAGACCTGATATTCTCAACCTGGTTGTAAATAACCTGCTCCTGCAGATCCGTATATCCCACGTCCGTGTGCGAATGATGTACTATGTATACCTTCCTGATATGCCTGCTCATAAAAATCCTCCCTGGGTATTTTATTTATGGCTTCACAGTATCATATCCTGTTCTATTTTTCTATCCTGCATACTTTAGTCTTACTCCTAAAAAAATCGAAGATTTCAGGCCGCAGTCCGTTACCGTCCTATCGTTTTGGCACAGCGGATTTATTCAGAATTTTTACTAAAAAATATATTTAAATTCCCATTTCGGAATATTTATTGTTATTAAGAATATCATATGCTATGATTGGAATAATAGTCAAAGACCCCGCTGCAAGCAACGGGGTAT
>NZ_KE992733.1:0-40860 GCF_000466465.2 Clostridium sp. KLE 1755 | reverse complement strand
TACTTGGCTCGTTGCTCGCGGGAATAAACAGGAGGCAGATGCGATGATTGAGCGAAAAGAATATTTACAGCGTCTATATGACTGGAAAGACGAACAGGTTATCAAAGTAGTCACCGGAATCCGCCGATGCGGTAAATCCACTCTGCTAAAGCAATATCAGGAAAAGCTTCTGCAGAGTGGTATTTTACCGGAACAGATTATTTCCATCAATTTTGAAGATTTGGAATATGAAGAGCTGCTGGACTACAAAGCTCTGTACCGTTATATAAAAGAACGGCTCTGCGAGGGGAAAATGACTTATATTTTTCTGGATGAAATCCAGAAAGTGGATTCCTTTGAAAAAGCAGTAGACAGTATCTATATAAAGGATATGACGGATATCTACATCATCGGTTCTAATGCCTATATGCTTTCCGGTGATCTGGCAACACTGCTGACCGGAAGATATGTGGAGATTTCCATGCTGCCGTTTTCCTTCCGGGATTATTATGCTTTAACGGCTCCTGAGCTGTCACCTGATGCCGCTTTTGCGGATTATATGCGCTACGGCGGCTTTCCATATCTGTCCACAATGAAAAAGACACCGGAAAAGGCTGCGGTCTATCTGGAGGGTATTTATAATACCGTTATAATAAAGGATATCGAAGACCGGCAGAACCGCAGGGAAAATGATCCGTCCAAGCGGAAAATAACCGATATTGCACTGCTGAAAACAATCGCCCGCTATCTGGCAAGTGTGGTCGGCAGTCCCGTCTCCGTTAAAAGTGTTACGGATTATCTGACCTCAAACGGACGTAAAATCTCCCCTAACACCGTAAGTGATTATATGGAAGCCCTGAAGGAATCCTTTATATTTTATAAAGCCGATCGTATCGATATCGTTGGAAAACAACTTCTGAAATCCAATTCCAAATGGTACGTTGTTGATTTGGGGCTGCGCAGCCACATGCTTCCCCGGCAGAAGTACGATTTAGACTTCTCCATTGAAAATATTGTCTATTTTGAGCTGCTGCGCCGCGGCTGCCAGATCAATATCGGAAAATCAGGAAACACGAAGGTTGATTTCGTCGCACACAGTCAGGATGCCTGCTGCTATTTCCAGGTAACTGCAGACATGACCTCTGAAGAAACCTTCTCCAGGGAAATGAGGCCGCTGGAATCCATCCGTGACAATTATGAAAAAACCGTCCTCACGCTGGACAGATTCACCGCCGGCAATTACAACGGCATCAAAGTAATCAATGTTATTGACTGGCTGCTGAATCCATAAAACAAAAATACCAATCCCCGAAGCCGAGAAACAATCTCCGGGGACCGGCTTTTCTTTTAAAGGACCAGTTCATCTATTTCTTCTGGAATGGCAAATAACGCTCCTCTCTGATCAGCTTCAAAGAATCACCATACTCTGTCATTCCAGATTTTCTATAGCCCCAACTATGCTCATCCCGGCAATTTTCCTTAAAGGGATGCAGGTCGCCGCCAGACAGGCTGTGATTGAAAGAGCCGTGGCCTGAACCATCGGAAGAAAGGGCAAAGGCGCCAGGCTAAGTTCCTCCTGCGCCGCCGCCTGTACAAAAACAGTGCAGATATATCCGGCGGCGCATCCGAGAATGGCGGCGATCAGGCCGTAATAAACACCTTCCCAGAGAAAGGTCCGGTAAAGGCTTCCCACGCTCATGCCGATAGCACGCTGTGTCCCGATTTCATTAATCCTCGTGTGGATATTGGTATAGACGGTGTTAACGATGTTAAGCAGCCCAATCAGTCCTATAAAAAGTATCAGCCCCCAGGCGAGCATTTTAATCTGGGCGAAGCTTTCCTCCAGCTGTTTGTCCGTCTGCTCAAAGGAGAGACAGCTGGTTCCCGGTATCCGGCGGGACAGCTCCTCCAGCGTGGTGTCGAATGCTTTTCTGTCCGCATCCTTTTTCAAAACAGGAAGTATCTCCTCATAGACGCTTTTGCCCGTAAGCTCTGTGTACAGGCCGTTGTTTACAATCATCTGAACACCGTTGACAAACCCGCTGCTTCCGATGCTGATATAGCCGCCGTAATCGTCCAGCACATACAGAACAGGGATTTCCTTTCCCCTAACGTGGATGGTTTCCCCTGCCCGGATGCCGGTTCTGGGAACCTGCTTCCCGTCATAGGCAAAAGGGACAGGGTTGCGGATTACGCAGCCCTCACCGGCTTTCAAAGCCTCCAGCTGTTCTTTTGTAAGCTGTGCTTTGAAAAATTTATCCATATACAGCCCGCTGAGTCCGGCGACCTGAAAGGTTTCGCCTGGCTGCAGGGAAAAATCCAGGGCCATCTCTTCTATTCTGTTTTCATCGTTCTGCAAGTATATGGAAAGCTGCAAAGCGGCGGCGGCCTCCACATTTTCATTTTGTTCCAGCTCTTCCAATATCTCCGGAGTAAAGCCAACGGTTTCATTGATCACGGAATAATCCCCCAGATGCGCCTCCTCCAATGAGCCTGCCGTATTCAGCAGGGAAACAAAGCTTTGCAGGGCAATAAAAACAGTAATGCTCATAACCAGGGATAATATGGTAATGGCCATCCGCCCCCTGTTCCTTTTCAGGTTGAGACGGGCATAATAAGCTTCAAAGCTCCTGATCCGTTTCACCTTCCGCCCTCTGCGCCTGACTCTGGTATCGGTATGGGATATCGCCACGACAGGCGGCACATTCGCAGCCGACCGGGCGGCAGGCAGGGCCGCAATCAAAGCAAAGCCTAAAGTGATAACGGCGCTCAGCGCAAGGAAAAGGCCTTTCCCGCCGCTGTTTTCTGCAATCAGCCGTTTCAGCTGTGCGGTATCGTTCACTAAAAAAATGTCCGGTGACAGCATTCCGGCCGCGGCGGACAGAATCCCCTCTGCCGAAAACATCCCCAACAGCATTCCGGCGGGGATTCCGCCAATACATAACAGGAGGATTTCGGTGGTGACGATGGCGTAGAGCTGTCCTTTTTCTCCTCCCATGGCCCGCAGCGTCCCGAACTGTCTGATCCGTTTGGATACGGCGATCTTCAGAATGTTATAAATGACCAGCCCCGCTGCCAGCAGGACCAACGTCCCCGCCAGAAGGCCCGCCACCGTCAGAAATGGAAAGCCCTGATCCGAAACCTCCGTATCGGCGGCCTCTTCATCATAGGGTATCCCCAAAGCCCTGAGATACGTCACATTATAGATTGTGTCCAGCTCATGGACATGAAGACGTGAAACCAGATCATCCATAGTATCCTGAAAGGCGCCCTTTTCAGAGGTGCGGATGTCCACAAGATAGTAAATATAGGAATCCGGCAGGACCTGTTCCGCCGTCCCCTCTCCCACAATGCCGCAGACGATTCCCGCCGCATAACCCATATAATTGCTCTCAGTAATCCCTGTAAGGATAAAATTAGACTGATACGTCAATTCTTCTGTTTCAACGCCATGCCGGAGCGTTTTTGCCGCCGTGAGGGTAATGGTATCGCCCACCTTGCCCTCAACCCCCATCAGACGCAGCGCATCCTCCGGCAGCGCGATTTCCATCGCCCGTTCCGGCAGCCTTCCTTCCCGTAGCCGCGTAAAGGATGGAAAAATCTTCCCGCTGCCATCCCGGAACTCAATCAGATCCAGATGAAGCGCCCTGCTCAATTCCACCGTGCCCAGGCTTACGGACACCCCCGTATAAGAAAGCCTGGGATCGTTTTGCAGAGCCTCCGCCTGCTCCTCATTCATCTGCACAAACGTCGCATAACGGTCGCCTCCAATCGCGATGGCCTGCTGCTGCCGCATGGCGGAAAGAACGCCGGCGGACTGCCCGATCACTGTTGTCATCGCCGTGGACAGGATGATTGCAGCCAGAATTAAAAAAGAGGTCATTTTCTGTGCCAGAAGCTCTTTAAAAGCCAGTGTGCGATATGATTTCATCCTGCCGTCACCTCCGAAAGCACGCCGTCTGTGATATGGAACTGCCGTTTTGCCATCCGCGCTATACGGCTGTCGTGGGTAATGATTACGAGGGATTTATCCATATCCTCCCAGATATTCTTCAATACCTCCATGACCTCGCTGCCGCTGCGGTTATCCAGGTTGCCTGTCGGCTCGTCGGCAAAAATAATGTCAGGCTGCGCAATCAGCGCCCGTGCAATGGCCACCCGCTGCTGCTGCCCGCCGGACAGCTCCCCCGGCAGATGCGTCAGGCGGCCGCCAAGCCCCAGGACATCGGTGAGCCGCTTTACATAGGCTTCCTCCGGCTGCTTTTTATCCAGCAGGAGGGGCATGATAATATTTTCCCTGGCCGTCAGTACCGGGAGCAGGTTAAACTGCTGGAATACAAAACCGATGCGCCTGCGCCGGAAGGCGGACAGCTCCCTGTCGCCCATGCTGTAAATATCCCTGCCATCGTAAGTCAGGCTGCCCGAGGACGGCCTGTCCAGCCCGGAAAGCAGGTGGAGCAGCGTGCTCTTCCCGCTTCCCGACGGCCCCATTATGGAAATGAATTCCTTCGAGGCGATCTGTAAATCCGCTTTATCCAGAGCCACCACCCGGTTCTCGCCGCTGCCGTAAATCTTTGTCAGTCCCTTTGCCGTTATGTTCATAAAAAAACACTCTCCTTTTCCAAGTAATAAGGAGAGTGTAGCGCATGGATCTCAAGAAACGCTCAAGGCTATTTATTAATTTGAAAAACCGCCGTTGCGGCCGCTCCATGACCCTGTACATTTTTCAGCGTCAGCGTTCCGCCATGTTTCATGCAGATCATCCGACAGACATACAGTCCCATGCCAAAGTGCTCCGCATCTTCCTTCATTTTTCAGAAGGGTTTCGGCCCGTCCTGCACGAGAGCGGCGGGATAGCCGGGGCCGTCATCCCGGACAGATAACGTAAGGAAGGAATCCCGGATACCGAGACGGAGGGCTATCTCACGTTCCGCAAAGCGCGCGGCATTCCCAAGCAGGTTCTCCGCCACTGTCAGAAACAATCCATAATCCAGAAGCACCGTACCTGTCCCGGACTGCTGTCCCGGGGCAGAATTATATATCTCGGACTGCTGCCCCGAGACGGTATCTGCCGCCTTTTCCCCAGCGCAGACAGACACCTTCAGTTTCGGAGCCAGCAGCCTCGCCGTTTCTTCCAGCTCCTCAAGCAGTACAGCACAGGATACTTCCTTTTTGCAGACCGGCATTTGCTCCAGCCGCTGGATGCTGCCCATCACCTCCACATACTGCTCAATGCGCAGCGTATAGCTCTCAAGCCGGGAAAGCGCCTGTTCGTCCGCCGTCCCCTGCCGCAGCTGCTTCACGGTACCCTTCAGGACCGTTACAGGATTGCGGAGATCGTGGGAAAAGGCCGCGTTCAGCCGCTTTCGTTCCTCCGCCTGCCTCCAAAGCTCCTGATTTGATTTTAATAATTCTGCTCTCATGGTTTCAAACGCCGCACACAGCTGCCCCAGCTCATCGTCCGACACCACCGGAATTGCAAAATCCAAATCCTGCTTCCTGATGCGCAGCACACCTTCCTGTAATATCATAATCGGCGCCCTGCATTTCAGGCGGTAGAACAAGGCCCCCGCACCGGCAAGGCCGCAGACCGGAAAAAGAATACAGGAAAAAATCTGGATATACCCCAATGCCGCCGACACCGCCCTCTGTTCCCCCGTCGGTTCCTCCAAATAAGTTATCATCCCATCCGGGCCAAACGCAATGCCTCCGGCGGGAAAGGCTGAACGGAGCGCGCTGCAGCCAGCCCAGACCGCGGCCGTCAGAAGCAGGGAGCCTAAAAGACACATGACGGCCAACAGGAAAAAGGCCTTCTTTAGCCCCATATTTTTTATCCGTTCCACTTATATCCGCACCCCCAGACCGTTTCAATATAATTATGAAGCGTATGCGCGCCCAGCTTCGCCCGGATTTTCCTGATGTGCTCCATAACAGTATCGCTGCTGCCTTCACCGTCAATACCCCAGACGGTTTCATAGATACGTTCCCTCCCGAAAACCTGCCCCTCATTCAGAGAAAGAAGCTCCACGATATCAAACTCCCTTTTTGACAGGGCCACCGGTTCACAGCCTGCCGCAACCGTCCGGGCTGAATAATCAATAGCCAGCTCACCGAAGAAACGGACCGTCATACATTTCTCCCGTCGTTTTTCCCGCCGCAGATGTGCGTCCACTCTGGCTCCCAGTTCCTCCAAATCAAAGGGTTTCACGATATAATCATCTGCCCCGGCCTGAAAGCCGCTGATTTTATCCGCAGACTCCACCCGCGCCGTCAGAAATAAAATGGGACAGCTGATATATTCCCTTAGCCTCCGGCAAACCGCAAGGCCATCCATTTCAGGCATGTTGATGTCAAGAAGAATAAGCTCCGGATTCCGGGCGGCCTTTTCCAGCGCTTCTTTGCCGCTGTATGCGGTCAGGACCTCATATCGCGCCTGAAAATAACTCTTCATCATATCTACTATGCCGTACTCGTCATCCACGATCAATATTTTCTGTTTCATCACCTTTTCTCCCATTTATTTCTATCCTATTATGTTAAGTATAAACGGTAATTCTCAAGATTTTCCCAAAATGGGGAGGGAAAATTAATTACTGTTTTTCCGTATTCCCTCCTTCTGTTTCCCTCCTATAACATCCTCCAGGAAAACCGGCCGGTATCCGTTTTGGTGGAGAATGCACAGGGCGGAATGAAGCTTCTCCTCAAAGTCCGGCTGCCAGGCAGCATAATCTTCATAAAAATACTGCTCATGGGTCATCAACTGGATAAACGGCGTATGCTGCCCCCGTTCCACATTCTGAATTATGTTTTCAATAATAGCTTCCGTCTCGCCGAACCCATGCTGGTTCAGAATGATATCGTTGTGCGCGAAGGTCAGGCCCGTCTGTGCATCATATACGAATTCTCCCCTGCGAAGTTTTTCCGCCTCATCCGGCGAAAGATGATAATGAAGGGCTTCCCTTCCCGTTTTTTCATAAAACATGCCAATCAGGCCTCTGATACCGTGATTTCCAAGCATGGAACAGCCCTCCGGGGACGCTGCCGCATAATGTATGGTAGTGGTGCGGGCCACAGCGTCCGGTCCTGCGATTCGGTAAAGCTGTGACATGACATCTTCAAAATCGCGCTCCAAAAGCGCTACATCATCTTCATAAGGATATGGGGGATCATTATGGCGCGCATGAAAAGAAAATTTAAGCCATCCCGAATTTTCTTTTAATTCCTTTTTATAAATATCGGGAACATCAGCCAGTGAAAAACTTCCGGGATAATAGCTGTAGAACATATTGAGCTGAAACTTGCAGCCAAATTCTTTATGCTGACGGAAGAGCATCGCCAGATAAGGGCTCTGTAATAAAGACGGTTCCTTCCGCCGGCAGGCATTTTCCATAAAACGGATGTTATCATCAAGCGTAAAACAATATATTTTTTCCATAAATGTGCTCCTTTTATTCGTTGGAAATTTCAATGACTGCCGGAATATGGATTGTGACCACCGTCCCGGCGCCCGGGACGCTTTTGCAGGATAATCCATATTCGTATCCATAGGCTATCTTTAAACGGTCAATAATATTTTTAACACCATATCCGCCCGGCTCCCGTGCGATTTCACCCGGTGGAGAAGAAAATACCGCATCGGCTTTTTCCTGTGGCATTCCGATTCCATCATCGGCCACCTCTATATATACGTCTTCCCCTTTCCGGTATCCATGTACCGTAATGGTCCCCGTTCCGTCCTCCCGTTCATAAATTCCATGGATCGCCGCATTTTCAATGATTGGCTGGAGCACTATTTTTATAATGTACAGATTTTCGATTTCAGGGGAAATATCCCTACGACACCAACGGCAACTGGGGCATCCGAAATGATAAATACTGGAAATCAGTGGAAGGCGGAATCCCCAATTATGACAAATTATATGACAAGTGGATAAAAACAGCGCAGGCAGGGGAATTCGCAGCATTTACCTTTAACAATGAAAGTGTGAAAAATCAGGTTGCAGCTATGAATGATATTTATAACACCAATATCAAACTGCTCTACCTTGGCTTTACAGATGATCCCCAAAAGGACATAAAGGCAACACAGGAAAAGCTGAAGGCCGCCGGAGCCGATGAGGTTTATTCGGAAATGACACGGCAGGCAAAGGAATGGAAGGATTCTTTGCAGGAATAGGCGGCAGTATATGATCTTATTGGAAACAGTCTCTGTCCGGCAAAGACTCAGGCCATAACCAAAACGGTCCGCGGACAAAGCGCCGCGGACCGTTTTCTTATCCGCAATGCATTGTCCCTATACTCTCCGGGCAGCTTCCCATACCATCCATCCGTGCAATGTCGGCCGCCCATTATTTTTTGGGAGCCGTTTTTTTCAACAGGAACAGACGGTTCAGTCCCTCCTGCCACGGATACCTGAACTCCATATAGCGTTCCACGCGGCCATAAGAGGCCAGTATCCTTTTCCAGTGTTCCGTTGTTTCCTGATGAAGCCGGAGAACCCCGTCTTCCTCATACAGATGATCCCCCATTTTCTGATAATCAAACCTTTTTAAGTCCTTGGGGGAATAAAAGGGATTCAGTTTAATGAACCAGTACCCTCCGGGGGCAAGAACACGATCCAGGTTCCGCAAGACGCTCTCGTCCGCCTTCTTTGGCATCACGTCCAGAACGTTTGACAATATGACTCCGTCAAATTCACCGGCCCCAAAGCCGGCCAGCAGACTGCTGTTTCCCGTAAAAAAATGCAGTCCCCGGTATCCGCTCATATTTGCCGTCTTCCTTGCAAATTCAATCCCCCGTTCCGCCTCATCGATTCCAACGCCTTTTTTCCCCGGAAAATTCTGGATATATTGAAAAATAATATCTCCTGTTCCACATCCAAAATCCAGTACATAACTGGTTTTTTCGCCGAATTCCCGCAGACAGTTATCAAAGCCCGGTTCCACTGTCAGGTCCGTATTCCTCAAATCCACTGCCTGATATTCTGAGTAGATTTCATTCCATATACCTGTTTTTCTTCCATATGATTCCATTTATCCCCTTTCCGTTTCTGTTTCAACCTGCATTCCCGGCAACACCTGATACTTTATAATAATTTTTTAATATCACCTTCTTCCCTCATATATAGGACACCCTCAAAACAAAGCGAGGAGTCAGATCCTCTGCCCCTCGCCGTTTAATCATATTATATGGTTATTCCATGGAGATGTATTTCTCTTTCTTATCTGACTACGTTGTACCACTTGTTACCGGCGCTGTCAATATAGCTGTCACCAGCGCCACCACCCGTTTATTTCCCTGGCTTCTCCTTTCGTTCGGAACAAAGTAACGATTATTTAATCTATGAATACAATATCATACCGCCGTTTTCCCGGTATCCACTGTTCCACAATTCCTGAAAAGACAAATACCGGTAACCTCCATAGGTTGTTTCTTTTACATAAAGCTCCCCCTCGAACTCTTCATATCCCGTCAGCATGAACCAGTGCCACAGCAAATCCTTGAATTTATTATTCTTATGCCGAAGCAGCAGATACGGAATCGGGAACTTACTGTCAATCTGATTCTTTACCACCTGCATCGCTTCCTGTACCGGATTGGAATCTGAGTAAGCACCCAACTGCAAATCCGTGTTGCCAATATCCCGAAGATACCTCCCCATTCCATCCACATAGATATCCAGCCGATCGATTCCTTTCAATCTTGGCCGCAGATATGGCTTCATCAACATGGAAAAATCCAGATAATCACTCTTATTGAGATTTTTAATATCAAACGGATACAGCTTCTTCTTCACGCCTGCTTTTTCCATTGAAATACAACTGTCACAAGCCGCGGCGGCAGCACATCCGCCCATATGCATCCAATAATCCCGAAACCAGTCCTGATTCCCGCCAAATGAATTTTCTATATAAAAATACTCCAATTCCTTTTTCATATATATCCGCTCCTGTTCCTGTATAAACAAGCTTCCGGGTTCCTCATTTTCCTGCCATTCCTTCATGATATCCAGAGGGAAGCAGTCCTCTACGACAAACTTATTATACAACGAAAAGGACCTGAGTGACAGACTTTACCATATCTTTTAGCCTGCCCTCAACTGCCTGAAAACATCCTTTCAATACAATTTCTTTTATGCTGCCGCAGTCCCGTCCCTCGTCAGAGCGGCGGTTGTATCAATCAGGACTACCATCAGGCGCTGCCAGGTGCTGTTTTAATGGACAATGCTATTATACGCAGGTGTTCCGCAGATGTTTTGGAGTAACACCGGGCAGATAATTGATCTGTACCGAGCTTTTCAAAGCCGGGATAGTCTTTTGCTTTCGCCATATCACATCCCCATCTACATTCCATAATTCATAGCGTATACAGGAAATGATAGAATATGCAGTTCAATTACGGTTTATAATTCGTATATAATCCTTGCGTTGCATTTCGTACCGCAATATAATAAAAACAAATTGCCTGCTGTAACATTTTACGGACATTCACCTGTTATAATAATTTCAAAACCCTAAAGCGAGGAATAATGATATGAAACAGATTTTGATTGTCGAGGACGATAACCTTTTGAATAAAACGTTGGCCTACAATCTGGCGTCTGACGGCTACGGGATTACTTCCGCTGCGAACGCAAGGACAGCCGCCTCTGCTCTGAAGGCAGAAGTGTTTGATTTAGTGCTGCTGGATATTAACCTGCCCGATGGCAGCGGTTACGACCTGTGCCGCCTGCTCAAACCGAAATACCCTGACACGGTGGTAATTTTCCTGACCGCAAATGATCAGGAGTGCGACCAGATACGGGGCTATGAAGCCGGAGCGGTGGACTACATCACAAAGCCCTTTTCCATCGGGGCCTTACAGCGGAAAATCAGTGCCATGTTCGCCATGTTGGAACACCATAAACCGGCAAAGGACATTTACGACGACGGGCGGCTGTTTCTGGATTTTTCGGAGCAAACCGCCAGCTTGAACGGCAAGCCCCTCCCCCTCTCCGCTATGGAATTTAAGATGCTGAACCTGTTCTGCAAAAATCCGAAGCAGGTGTTGACCCGCCAGCAGCTTTTGGAAAAGCTGTGGGACGTGGATGAAAAATATGTGGATGAACATACCCTTACCACGTCTATAAGCCGTATTCGCAGCAAGATTGAGGCAGACGGAGAAAACTATATCAAGACCGTTTACGGGATGGGCTATCAATGGATGGGAGGCGAAAAGAAATGAAGCTAAATCGCCTCTCTGTCAAAAGGCTGTGCCTGCTGATTGGGGCCGGGGCGCTGCTCTCCATGTTGGCAATTACCATCACGTTTTATGCCCTGACTGGAAATAAACTGTTTTTTCTTATGGGCGCTGCGCTGATGATCTGCGCCCTGTTTTGGCTATTCCTGCTGGTGCTGTTCTTTGGAAAGCGGCTGTCCCTCTTTACTTCCGAATTATGCCGGACATTGGATAACATGATCAACGGCAGCGCCGAACCGCAAAGGGCCAGTGACAGCGAAACACTCTTTGCCCGGATCAGCCACCGCCTGACCCGGCTCTATGAGATTATGCAGGAAAACCGCTGTAGGGTGGACGAGGAACGCAAGGAGCTTCAAAGCCTTGTATCGGACATTTCCCATCAGGTAAAAACGCCGGTCAGCAATCTGAAAATGGTAACGGACACGCTTTTAACAAAGCCGGTCACCGAACAGGAACGGACGGAATTTTTGCAGGGAATCCGCAGCCAGACGGATAAGCTGGATTTTCTCTTTCAGGCGCTTGTAAAAACCTCCCGCCTGGAAACCGGGGCAATTCTGCTGACAAAGAAAGATGGTTTGCTATTTGATACCCTGGCACAGGCCATGAGCGGGATTGTCTATGCTGCGGAGAAAAAAGGCATTGCCGTCACCGTGGACTGCCCGCAGGATTTACGCCTGTACCATGACAGCAAATGGACAAGCGAAGCCTTGTTCAATCTTCTGGACAACGCGGTAAAGTACACGCCTGACGGGGGAAAAATCCGCGTGACCGTGGAACAGTGGGAAATGTATGTAAAGATAGATGTAAGCGACAACGGCAAAGGAATTTCCGAGTCCAATCAGGCCGCCATTTTCCGGCGATTTTACCGGGAGGAAGAAGTACACGGAGAGTCGGGCGTAGGTATCGGCCTGTTTCTGGCCCGTGAGATCATTACCCGGCAGGGCGGCTATATCAAGGTGGTGTCCGAAGTCGGCAAAGGCTCTGCCTTCTCTGTTTTTCTTCCCAGCCGGTAATGCAAGCGGCAGCCTGCCCTCCATCGGCTGGCCGCCGCCTTTTCAGTCATTTTTTGCCGCCTCGGACATTTCTGAGACATTTGTGGTTTACACTGGCTTCATCAACAGGCGGAAGCCTTGAAAGGAGCATTTCTGATATGCGTATTTTACAGACGATTGACCTTAAAAAGTATTATGGCGTTAAACCCAACATTACCCGCGCTCTGGACGGTGTAAACTTTTCCGTGGAGCAGGGCGAATTTGTGGCCGTGGTGGGAACCTCCGGCAGCGGCAAATCCACGCTGCTTCACATGATGGGCGGACTTGATACGCCTACCTCCGGTAGCGTAATCGTCCGGGGCGACGAACTGGCAAAGAAGAACGATAAAGAACTGACGATCTTCCGCCGCCGCAATATCGGCTTTATCTTTCAGAACTACAATTTGGTGCCGATCTTGAATGTGTATGAAAACATCGTCCTGCCCGTGGAGCTGGATGGCGACACAGTAGATCAGAACTTTATGGACGGCGTGGTGCGTATGCTGGCCTTGGGGGATAAGCTGAAAAATATGCCGAACACCCTCTCCGGCGGCCAACAGCAGCGTGTGGCGATTGCCCGCGCCCTGATTACCAAACCGGCGATTATCCTTGCCGATGAACCGACCGGAAACCTGGACAGTAAAACCAGCGCCGACGTTCTGGGACTTTTGAAGCGCACCAGCGGGGAGTTTCGCCAGACCATCGTCATGATCACCCATAACACCGAAATCGCCCAGCTTGCCGACCGTATTGTGCGGATTGAAGACGGCAGGATCGCCGTCGAAAGGAGATAACCGGAATGACATGGCCTTTTGAAAATGATACCAACTTTTTTGTAAAGAAAATAGCAAAGGCAGACTTGAAAAGCCACAAAATGAAAACTGTGCTTTTAAGTATCATTATTATCCTGTCAACTTTCCTGATGGCAGTTGTATTTATTGTCTTTCTGAACGATGCCCTTGATCGGGCAAATAGTTCTGCTTACCATGCCATGTATCAAGCCGTCTCCCCTGAAACCATTGCAATCTTGGAAACAGAACCTCAATTTGACAAAGTGGGTTTTTATAAGTATTTTGGCAGCAGCACGACAGAAAGCGGACGGGCCAATTATGCTTATATGGATAAAATGGTTATGGATGCGACTGGATGCCATATTCTTGGCGGGACGTTTCCCCAAAAGGAAAACGAAGTTTTAGTATCTAAACAATACTTGAAGATCAGCGGACAATCCCATCAAATTGGCGATATGATAACGCTCTCCTATATTGATAGTTTGACCCACCGCCCAGTGACACGGGATTTCAATATCTGTGGCTTGATAGAAAACGCGGAACAGGAAAAAGCAAAGCAATACGATTTTTTGTTTTCAGATGCTTACCGGCTTTCCGTGATTCAGGAAAATGCCGATGTGGAAACTTCCCGTTTTACAGACCAACGTCCGGATACGCTTGACGTGGTTGTATGTTTGGATACATCATCCTCCAGCATGACGGCAGAGGAAACACTGGAGTTACTCAAGGCAATTGGAACCTCTGCCGGAGTAAGCGATTACAATGTTATCCTGAATTATGATTATATCGAGGGTGTAAAATTTGAGCCGACGCAGATTTTTCTGTTTGCCTCCTTTGCCCTGCTGCTTATGTTTGCAAGCAGTTTTGCTATATACAGCATTTTCTATATTTCCGTTACAGACTCTATCCATACTTTCGCACAGCTAAAATCGTTAGGGACAACTGGAACGCAATTAAAAGCTTTCTTGCGCGTTCAGGGAAACATTTTGGCAATACGGTGTATTCCTGTCGGGATGCTGCTTGCATTATTTTTCGGAATGTTGCTTTCGTCAGGTACATGGATTCTGGAAGACATGGTAATTGCGTTTGCTTCGGGCCTTTTAATAAAATGTGTTATCAGTCTTTCTCTACAAAAACCCACAAAAATCTTAGCAAAGATTTCTCCGATTGAAGCTATGAAATATGTTGAAGCCAGAGACCAGAAATGCCATAAAACCTTAAACAAAATTACGCCAAAAAGCCTTGCTGAAAATAGTCTGAGGGTAAATAAAAAGAAAAACAGGATGTCCATAATCTCACTTTCCATAAGCGGGACACTAATTATTGCTATGGCGCTGTTCATTGGTTCCATAAACTTAAAAACTATGATGCTGCAAACCTATCCGCTGAATGAAAACTTCATGATTGGCGTATCACTAGATAATTTTTATGAACGTCTGCCGCAAATAGCAAAGGATAATCCTTTTACGGACGATCTTTTACGGGAAGTGACTAATATTGTCGGCGTTGAAAAAGTAATAAAGGATGAAAGTATCATCGTCCGGGTAAAAGCTCCCATACTCACAGACAGCGATGGAGAACCCATGCGGGAAGTAATAAATTCTATATCGCCTGAACTCATTGAAAATGTGGGAGAAATTGTAGATGGTAATGTGGATTATACAACTTTGGGAACAGATGGCGTCATATTAAACCAGTTTCGGATTGATAGAAGCAATGTCCCAATGGACTTTAGTGTAGGTGATAAAATTACCTTTGAGATCAATACCGGGGATGGCGTAACCGAAAAAGAATTTTCCGTAAAAGGAATTGCCTATTTTCAGGATGTTGGGCTGTTTTATGTATCTCCTGATACTATTCATGAAGTATCTTCTTATAATTGGACAACACATATTTCAGTTTTCTGTGCGCACGATAATGAGCGGGCAGTGCAAAACAGCCTGCAGGAATTGGTCAACAGGAATACAAATCTCACTCTGAAAGTGTATCTGGACGATTTTTCAATGATCGAAAACTGGATGAATGCAATTATGGGCAGTGTTTACGGTGTTTGTTTATTCCTATTCCTATTTGGTATCCTTAATATGGTAAATATGCTGATTACCAGCATGATCGTGAGAAAGCAGGAGTTTGCACTGCTGCAGGCTGTAGGAATGAGCGGAAAACAGCTGCGGTCGATGCTTTATCAAGAGGGACTTGGCATAAGTCTGAAATCCCTTTTAGTGTCTGTCATTTTAGGTGTCGTTTGTGGTTATGGGCTTTCTTATCTGGGCCGCGACATTCTTTCTTTTAAGTTTATTTCGTTCCATTTTTCTGTGTTCCCTGTTTTGCTGTTTGGTATATTGATGATTGGGCTTCAAATGGCAATCAGCTATTCCATTTGCAAAACGATTGAGAAAAAGACATTGACTGAGCGGCTGCGATCAGAATAACGCAATTGGCAGTGATTTTCTGCTGAAATGCGTTTAGCTTAGCGGAGAATGTCCCAACTTGAAATATTTTTTTTAGAATAGTTATCAAGATTATAAGCTGCCATTTCTGGGTGAAGGGCTGGTTAAGCAGCTCTTCACCCAGAATCTATAATACAAGCAAAAGGGCGTGGCTTTCACCATGCCCTTAAAAAATATTCTTTTATCTACAGTTTTTACTATACTTTTTATTCCACACCCATTTTCTTTAATTCTTCCATCGCCTGTGCCTGATTTTCAAAGCAAATGCCATGGATTCCAAGCCGTTTGGCAGCCTCCACATTCATCTGCATATCATCTAAAAAGACGCATTCTTCCGCCTTCAGATGATAACGATCTAAAATCAAATGGTAAATCTCCGGCATAGGCTTGAGCAGTTTATCCTGAAAAGACAGGATCCCGCCATCCATATAAGGGAGGAAATCCAATGCAAGCCAGCATTCCTGCAATATTTTCCGGGATATATTAGACAGTACCAGTACCCTATAGCCTTTTCTTTTCAGTTCCTTCACCCAGTCAACAGCATAACCGTAATGTGTCATTATACCAGTGATACTGCTTACTGCCTGTCTGATTTCAGCTTCAATTTCAGGATCATTTTCCACAAAAAGAGAAACTATAGCTTCATCGCTCATACAGCCACGGTCATATTCGTTCCAGTCACCGCTTAAAACAGTGGCACGGCCCAGCCGGTCCGCCATCGCCGCATCAAAGCCCAGCTTTTCATAGTACTCATGCCAGGCAAATCCTGCAAGTACATTCCCAATATCAAAAATAACCGTCCGAATCATATTTTTATTCCTTTTCTGCTTTTGACAGACCGAGGGAAAGGACTTCAATTTTGTTTTCATTCCACTGTCAAAGCAAAAAACAAAAAGAAGTCCTTTCCACCGATGTGATATTCTAAGAGAACGCAATTATCAAAGATTGTTCCACAGCTTCTCATAATCCGGAACAACATTTTCGTCCTCTGCAACAAGATACAGACGGCAGCCATGAGGAGGAATATCCACTACCAGCTGATCTTTCCATAATTCCTCTTTTTCCCCTGTTTTAAAGCGAAATACATTCCAACCGGAAGGGATTCCGAGACTTTCCAGCGTATAGGCAGCGCGGAAATCCGTTTCCGCTTTGTTCATGACAAACACAAGTGCCTTTTTTTCCTCTTTATGTACCATCACAATCTCCGGCCGAACTTCGGAAAGAAACGGCAACGTGGGCTTTCTCCGTTTATCGGGCTGAATAAATTCAAAAAGCTTCTCTCTGTCGGGCGCTATCCGATGAAGCGGGTCTGAGGTATAAATACAGCCTCCCGATAAAGCGGCCAGCAATGCCAAGCTGTGAATATCACGTTCTGTCAGTCGAATCTGGAAATCCCGAAGCATCACCGCATCCGGGTCTGTCTGGAAATAATTATGGTTCATATAATTGCTGCCAACCAGACAGCGCATCATATTCTGAGGACAGAACCCGCCATCCCATCTGGAACCGACATCCCCGCCGATTCTCATACCATCCGCATAGCCGACGAACGGTAAATAAGGCGCGATACAGCCAAGCCAATAGCTTTCTTCCCCGATCGCTTCCCGAATCACCTGTAAAAATTCCCTGAAATATTCCACAGAGGTTTTACCCGGTACATAACGCTTCACCCGGCTGCTGTCCTGAAGCCCCCAGAGCATAAAGTCTGTCTTAAACAGCTCTACACCCCATCCCCGGAAGGTTGTAAAGACCTTTTTCATATAGGCCATGGCATCCGGATGGGAGGTATCCAGGCAATAGTATTCTTCATCCTGATAGCCCCAGACCTTGGGTTCATTATCCATAACCCACAAAACCAAAGGCTTTCCTTCCAAATCGTGTAATATCCAGTCCGGATGCTCCCGATACAGCCTGCTTCGGTTTCCTACCATAAAAGCGCCCACCCAGACGCCCGGTGTATATCCGGCCTCACGAATCTCCCGGAATGCCGCTTCCAGCCCCTCCGGAAACCGTTCACTGGGTTCCAGCCAATCCCCCATGGACGGGCAATAGCCTACATCCATCTGAAAATACCTGATTTTCTCACCGCTTCCCTGCCCGGCAAAGCCCTTTACATATTCTCTCAACTGAGCCATGTCAAAATTCTGGTAGCAATAATACCAAGAGCACCAGTGATACGCAGGAGGCATGAACAGTCTCGCGGACATATTCCGGCCAATCTCTTCCGCTGCCTTATTCAGGCCGTCTTCCAGGGAATCTGTCAAAATAAACTTTACTTTTTCAAAAACCTCCTGCCCTCTGTTCGTATTTTCCATTCTTACATGGAAAGACAATTGCTCCACTTCCTCCATGTTTCTGAGATCATCTCCGTCCGTGTACCGGTTTTTCTCACCGGCATTCAATTCACAGATTGTCTCATAATGGTTCTGGGAAGTAGTGTAAATCGTAAGGAAATCTTTTCCATACTGCAGAGAACATAAGCCATAGCTTAACAGAGTCCCTTTTTTCAGAATTTCTTCTTTCCCGTAATAACCAGTGTCCTTTCCCATTCCTTCCGCTGCCTGGTAGAAGCCTTCCGCCTGAATATCCGCCAGCAGGAAAAAATGAATGGTATGGACTGGAACCTCATAATTTTCCAGCGCATATTCCAGTGCAAAGCAATTCTCATCAGCTTCCGGCAGCCTGCACGCGATATTTCCATGCGCTGTCACCCATACCACACGCTTATCCTCTCTGATAATCTGTAATGCATGGACGGGATGTCCGTCAATACCGGGATACATATTTTTGATAAGACAGGTACTTTCATTGTATACCGTAAGGCTGCCGTCATTTTCAATTCTGCATGATAACCCCATTTTTTCTTCTCCTCATTGATTCTTTCCTTCACAAAATCTCTTGTCAAACGCCTTTAAACTGCGTTAATTACCGAATATCCATCCACCTTTATCCTCAGATCCTCCGGCTCCTCAATTCCGTACCAGGCCAGTTTCAGTTTTATCTTATTGCCGCCCAAATCTTTATCTGCTTTGTGATAAAATGTCCAGCCGCCTGTCCCCGGCAAATCCGTTCCGCATTCCCAGTGATAAGCCGGGTACAGCGGGCTTGCATTGGTAAAAGGAATGACAGAACCGTCTTCTTTTTCTGCCCAGACAACCGCAGACTCCTGATTCAATGCGATTCTGACAGGGCTCTCCGGTTTAGCCGTAACTGCCACATATCTGTTCTCCAACTCAATACCCGGCTCATACTCCAGCGTATACACAGCTTTGGGAAGCCTGTTTGTCAGCAGGTTATTTCCCTTCCATCCTTCAGCACTCACTTCCCGGACTCCCAGAGCTGTCTGTTCGTATACCTTTATGTTCTCCACACACAGCATATCCAGCTTCATACGCAGATACCGGATGTCCGCCGTTTCCCTGAATTCAATGGCAACCCTGTCCAGCTGAGAATCGCAATACATGGGAACTCTCTTGTAGAAAACCTTCATTTTTTCCTTTCGGAATTCCCTGCAGTCCCTGCTGTATTCACAGTATACCATATCCTCATAATCCATAATATTCCCGGTATATCTGGTAGGGCCGTATCCCTTATCCGATAGTTGTATAACCACCTTTTTCACCGGATAGACCGCTCCTAAATCCAGCCGCCACACACTGTCCTTTCTGACGGCATCCGCATAATCATTCCATTGTGTCAGCGGATCTCCATCCCATGCATTTTCCGCAACGCCGCCGCACTCCCTCTTGATTTTCTTCAAAAACGCTTCCCTGCATGCTGCAACAGCTTTCTGCTTCGATGGCGGCAGCTGCAAAAGAGCCTGTGCCTCAGATGCATCACTGGAAACCTGGAATTTTGTAAATTCTGCATTCCGGATATCCGACTCCTCCGGCCTCCTGGCTTCTGCGTTTCCCAAATAAACGGAGGAAGCTCTCATCATTCCGGCCTTCAGTGTGGAAATACGGATATCCTGTTCCCGGCTTTCTTCCTCCGTATTCACTTCAATCAAAGCGACACTGAAGGGAGACATGGAAAGACACAGCCTGTCTCCGGCAGAATTCAATGCTTCTCCTTTAACCGGATATAAAATGCGTGCGCTGCAGCCTTTAAAATCAGGCAATAGTTCCTTAAGCTCCATCGTAACCTCAGAAACATTCCAGTCATCATTTACCATACACAACAGCGCCTGTTGTTCCCCTTTATGCAGGTAACAATGAAATTCTTCCAGATATTCCGTATGTGATAACAGTTCCTTTTTCTCCTCAGCCAGCCGTGATAAATAACCCAAATCCTTAAAATCCTCATCCGGAAGCATAAAGAGACAGCCATATACCTCCGGCGAAAGCATCAGGGCTCTTCCAAAGGCCTGTACCACAAATTCGGACTGCCATCCATGGCTGATTCCGTTCATACAGATTCCATGATCCTCCAGAAGCGCGCTGTATTCGCCAAAGTAAGACGGGCACTTCCGCTCAAAGCTTGCATACCTGGTAAAGAGTCTGGCCTTGTGCTCGTTATATAAAAATACGTCCGGATAGCTTTCCGCTCCCTGCCAGAGGGTAGAATCCAAAATTCCCAGAATATAGGGGGAATTCGTAATCCGATGATTGATAACAATCAGCCTTGGATTGATTTCACGGCATTCCTGCATCAAACGTTCAAAGCGCTGCATGTATTTCTCATTATGATAAGGGTCATCCGTCAGAGGCACCGATACACAGGCATCAATCTTAAACAGATGCAGCTTCCACTCCCGTACCATATTGGTAATATCCCCGATTCTGCCCTCCGTGTATTCAAATTCATCGCCAAACCCGTCCGGGCCAATCCATACGCCAAAATCCATCCCTAACTTACGGCACCGTTCTGCACAGACACGCAATCCGTCAGGGAACAATTCCTCATGTACCAGACGATATTTGTCAAAAGTTCTTCCCCATCGGCTTTCCACCGCACCATCATCTACTGCATAGATGTCAAAATGTACGCCATACTCATTTTGCAGCCACTCCATGAAATCCAGATTCCGGTTCATCTCCCCGGCATTGGTTCCCTCCGAGGCGTGGGTCAGCCAGTCGAAATAAAAACTCGCCCGTCTTGTCTCCCGCCCCCGCAATCTCCGGAGATGTTCCATAAATGCCCGGGCTGCCTCCCCTTTCCGGGAAATTCCTGCCGTAAACGTCCTTGACCTCCATGTACCTCCGGTTTCCAGTTTATCCCCGATATACTGGCGGCATACAAAGTTTTTCCCTTCGTTTAGGGTATGCTGTGCAACCGGCCAGTCAATTCCGAAAAACAGGCTGCCTTCCGCAAAAAAGGGATAGGCCTCCATCTGCGCCTGTATATTCAAATCGGTATTCCCCGCATCCCCATGCCCGATTTCCGTACTGCTGCTGCACAGATATACATCACCTTCATAACAGCCCTTTATCAAATCCAGATAATCCAGTGCAACCGGCGCTCCTGTATTTTTTATTTCCATGTAACAATTCAATTCATTCTCCAGAAGACTGTTATGTAAGATAATCTGTATCTCCTGACACTCAGCCTGTAAGACCACTTCCGTCCCGCTGATTTCTCTGACTGCAAAATCCATGTCCTTCCCGGCCAGATTTTTCTTTGCCAAGTCAGACACTAAGCTGAATCCACAGTCAGAAAAAAGATTCTCCTGTCCGGTCAGCTTATTATAAATCCGCACAAGACCACCCGTATCGGACAGTATTACCTTTAAATCGTCATTTTCAATTTGATACATCCTTATACCTCCTGCGATACTGCACCTATCAGCAGTTTGGAAGGGACCCCCAACCTTCACGTTCCTCTGCATCCATCCGGTTTTTCAGGGCGCAGGATCGGCTGCCTGCGCCCCCACGATCAACGAACTCTGTTATTTTCCATACTCCCAGTGAAGCAGCATGTAAACACTGGCTGCCCAAGTATAGCCGGGTGCTCTCAGGCCTTCCCCGGTCAGCGCATCGAAATTCTCGTAATTTCCTTTTGCAATTTTGCAGGACATATGACAGTATTTTGCCGCAATCTGCTCTGCCAGGGAAGCATATCCTCCTCTGCGCAGGCCGTCAATCAGCAGATAAGTCGTCGGCGCCCAGATAGGGCCTCTCCAATATCCATCCGATTCATACTCTTTGCTGGACGGCATTTCTGTTGCCAGCCCGTTTGCCGTAAGGAAATCCTTTTCCAGAATTGTTTTCAGCTTCTCTCTTTTTTCCTTATCCAGAAGCTCTCCGAGAACCAGCGGCATCAGCGCCAGAAGACAGGTGGAATTTCCGTCACATGTATGTGCTCCGCTCATTTTCGCTACAAAGCGTTCTCCATTCCAGCTATGTTCGTAAAATCTTTCCAGCAACTCGTTGGCTTCTTTCTCCCAATGCTCTGCCTCTTTCGTCCAGCAGCAGCTGGTATCTTCCTTTTTCTCCAGCTCTTTTGCAATTCTTGACAGCGTCTGCATCTGCAGAATTAGAAATGCAGGCAGATCGGGTGTCTCGACAAAGAAGCCGCAGTCAAACAGTGTTGCATTATCCCAGCCGCTGTCACAGCCCTGCGGATACTCCGGTATACCGTCATGATCCGTATCGCTGTATTCCATCCACCAGCCGGTCAGTTTCTTCAGATAACCAAAAACTTTTCTTAATTCCGCTGCTTCAAAATCATACTGATCCATCAGTCTGGAGAAACACCATCCATGGATAGGCGGCTTGGTCACGCCCCATACAATCTCGCTATGGGGATTCCACATATCCGGCAGCACCCCATGCTCCGATTGCAGGACAAACGGTGCCTCAAACTGCTCCATTGCTTTCTGCTTGCTGATTTTAGCCATAGCCAATGCATTGAAGCAGTGATCCCAGCTCCAAACAGAGCTCATATACTTCTTGGACATCAGCATGGTATCATGCTGATATACATCTTCCGCGTGCACAAAGCTGGACCAGAGATTGTACCAGGTAATTCTTGCAAATTCTCCTGTTTCCTCATCCGCCTCCTCATTTTCAGACAGATAACCGAGGAATTTGTCCCACTCTGCTTTGACCGCTTCCATTTCTTCTTTTGGACAAATCGGCAGTATAACCGGTTTAGGCTCTACAAAAGACAGGGTCAGCGCCATCAGGATATGTCCGTTTTCACAGCTTACGTGTAACTGTTTTTTCTTATTTTTCAAATTTTCACAGGTGCTGTACGCTTCAAATGGCCCTTCCAGATAAGCGGCCCCCTGTTCTACAGCAAAAGTTGTATAGGTTCTCTGCTCCACGGAAATCATCCGGAACGTTCTGTCGCTTTCTTCCACACCGTATCCGTTGCTCCGAAGCAGACTTACCTGTAAATCCAGGCCAAAACTCTCAATTCCCACAGTCTGGTCATCTCTGATATAGATTTGCGCATGTCCGTTTTCATTTTCCACCCGGATTTTTTCAGGGCTTGCCATACATACAAAATCCTGCAGTTCGTCTTTTCCAAAGGTCAGGGAAAACATGGGGCCTTCCTCAAATCGTCTCTTCACATTGTGAATGATAAGCTCTTTTTTCCCCTCATCTCTGGAAACAGATACATATGCCCCATATCTGCTGAATGGAATATGTGTAATATCAATTCTTGTCTCGTTCATTTGCCAAACCTCCGTTATTCTTTCACGGAACCCAATACGATTCCTGTCATAAAATATTTCTGCACAAATGGATATACCACCATAATCGGCACCGTGGACACAAAAATTTGTGCAGCCATCAGTGTACGGTCCGATAATTTTGATGCCAACTCCAGCTCCTCCCTCGTCATCTTTGTTGGATCGATGGGATTGTTGAGCTTTTGCTGCAGAAATGTCTGCAGCGGATGCCAGTCCATATCCTTTAAATAAATCATTCCTGTAAACCATTCATTCCAAAGCCCAACCATATTGAACAAAATAAGTGTTGCAACGGACGCCATGGAAACAGGCAGATAAATTTTAAATAAGATATCAAAATGTGTTGCGCCGTCAATTTTTGCCGATTCCGAAAGCCCTTTGGGAAGATTCCGGAAAAAATTCAGTAAAATAATGCAGTTACCTACCGTAAACAAACCGCCGTTAATCACCAGAACCAACGGATTATTCAACAAATGGAGATTTTTCATCTGCAGATACGTTGGTATCAATCCTCCACTGAAAAAAGCCGGAATATATAAAAACCACATGATAAAATCCCGCCCTTTCAATTCGTTCTTCTCCAACGATAACGGATACGCAGCCAGTACCAGTATAATCATATTGAGCAGCGTCCCTGTAAAGGTCCTGCCGATTGACACTAACAGCGCTCTGAGCGTTCTGCTGTCATGAAAAATTCTTTCATAAGCATAGGTCTGAAATCCCACCGGCCAAAAAGTTACCTTATTCGCCGCAATCGCAGATTTATCGCTGAGGGACAGGACAAAAATATGATATACCGGTACAAGGCAGCTAAGTGCCAGCAACAGCAGAATAATATAAATAACCGCATCTATGATTCTGTTTTTTATCCCACGATTTACATTGTTCATTTTTATGCCAGCCTTTCTATCCATACACTATTTACAATCCGTTAGAAGATTCTGTAATCCAGCGTCTTGTAAGCGACCCATCTGGAAATAACGATCAATACCAGACCGATTACAGATTTGAACAATCCTACCGCTGTTGACAGGCTGAACTGTGCCTGCTCCAGGCCCATTCTGTATACAAAAGTATCAATGATATCCCCTGTCCTGTAGACTGCCGGATTATAAAGATTAAAAATCTGGTCAAAGCCTGCATTCAATATGTTGGACAGGTTTAAAACTACCAGCAGGATTATGGTTCCTTTAATACAAGGCAAGGTCACATTCCAGATTCTTCGGAATCTTCCCGCCCCATCCAGACAGGCCGCCTCATATAACTCCGGATTCACACCGCTGATTGCTGCCAGGTACAGAATGGAATTCCAGCCGAATTCCTTCCATACCTCTGTGATGATCATCGTTCCCTGAAAGTAATCATTGCTCCCGAGAAAAAATTTAGACGCGATTCCGAACAATCCCAGAAACTGATTGACAATACCGGAGCTTGACAACAAGTCGATGAAAATACCGCCTACAATAACCCATGAAAAAAAATGAGGCATATAAACCAGCGTCTGTACGCTTTTCTTGACATATTTGTTCCGGACCTCATTCAGCATGAGGGCAAACACCAATGGCACCAACTGGTTAAAGAACATTTTGCCAACAGCTATCACCACCGTATTGCGCATAATATCCTTAAAATCAGGCATCTGAAATACAAATCTGAACCACTTGAATCCTACCCAGGGAGATCCTGTAAATCCGAATGCCGGATTATAGTCCTGGAATGCAATCACAACCCCGTATATAGGTACATACATGAAGAGGATTGTAGCAATGACGGCCGGAGCCAGCATCAAATACAGCATCCAGTTTGCTTTCAGATTCCATTTTATTTTTTTCCTGATTACTAACTTTGTATCTGCCATGACAGCCACCCATTCTCTATTTTACGGATTGATACCACTCATTGACTTCTTTGCTGATATCATCACCGCCTGATTTTTTCCAGTTCTCCACAAACACATCAAATTCATCAATGGGCGCCTGTCCCATAATAATATTCGTGAAGGTTTCCAGCTCCAGCTTATCAAGATATGCTTTTTTCTCCTGCATCGCCTTTGTCAGTGAACCTGCATAGGCATCAAAAGTCACACATCCATCAGCATTCATTTCCTTGTACAGCCTGACAGAACTTAAAAGACTGTCATATCTGTCAACCGGATATGTATATTTATCCTTTTCCGTAATATCCAGTTCCGTAAGCTCTGAAGCATCTCTTACGCCTTCCTCAACCTCACTCATCTTATAATACTGATCCAGCAGTTCTGTGGGACCCTGGTTCATCTTAAGACCGTAACTCACTCCATATCCGTTCAGGACACCGCCTCCGATATCTTCCGGATAGTCATACGTATACTGTGAGGTGTTAAACGCAGTATCCAGATTGTTAGGCTGCAGGATTTCATAAGGCTCAAACATCATGTCATACTGATATTCTTCCTTCATCAGCTTTCGCATGGCATCGTTATTTCGATAGTATTTATCCATGAACACATTAAAGAGATAAATCACCGCCTCCGGATATTTACATTCAGCATTGATTGCGTAGCATTTTGTCTCTGTATTAAACGCGCCGTTTACGACCACCTTTCCACTTTCATTGGTACCCTTTAACGGCCTGTAGGCAACCATTTTTGCTTCCGGAATATTCACCAGCATATCCGGGAACGGCATCCATACAGCGCTCCATGGGCCATAGTAGTTGATTGCGTGTCCCTGCACCACAGCTTCATTTGCTTTTTCCAAATCTTTTACCACAAATTCCGTATCAATCCATCCCTTTTGATACCATTCGTTAAGCTTTCGCAGAGCTTCCTTCATTTCCGGCTGTACGCTGCCATAAACCAGTTCATCATTTTCTCCTACAAGCCAGTGATACGGATACGCTCCATAAGCATCCGTGATTGGACTCATACCGGAGACAGAAGTCGCATTTCCCGCGCTGAGTACGAGCCCGATGCCCTCCGGATCCACCTTTTTAAACGCTTCCATCACCTTTTCCATATCTTCCACTGTTTCAGGTATATCCAGTCCCAGTTCATCAAGCAAATCCTGACGGATCCAGTTATTGTTCCAAACAGTTGCCCAGACATCCTGAAGCGGCGGGAGTGCATACTGTACACCATTCTCAGAAAAATTCGCCCACGCATCACCATTCATGGAGTCTTCAACCTGACCTATCACATACTTCACCAGGGGAGAACCGTATGTATCCAGCAGCTCATCCAACGGCTGAAGCTTGCCTGCTTCATACAGCCCCTTCATCTGTGAAGCCTTTGTTACGATGACATCCGGCAGTTCTCCGCTTACCATTGCCAGATTCATCTTCTGTTCATTATCGGCAGGCGTTGTGGAAATCCACTCCGCTTTCCATTCAATGCCGTAGGTTTCCTTACACCAGTCTGTCCAGAAGTTTTCATCAAAGCTCATACCATCCGGAATCTGTTCCACCTGCAGGCTGTCTTCACTGAAATTCTGTGTCATCTGGATGACCGGTTCATATTTTTTCCAATATGGAGAATCTCCCGTTACAGCAACGGCTTCCTCCTGCACACTTTCTTTTTGTGCACTTTCATTCTGTGAGGTTTCACCTGCTGCATTACTGCCACATCCTGATAAGAAAACGGAACAGGCCAGCACTGCGCTCAATAAAACACTTATTTGTTTTTTCATTATCCATCCCTCCTGTTACTCCCTGATACATTATTGCTTTTCTCCTGGGAATTCCCTTCTATGCATATTCTTATTATACGTACCGGACCATTTCAAAAAAATATCCATTTCTTGCATTAACGACTCATTTCTGACTGAAAAAGCCGCCGGACAGCGAAAGTCTAATTTTCTTGCATGGATTTCTATATTAAAACAGGCATCATGAAAAGATGCCTGCTAAAAAACATTATGATTTCTGATAATCCTTTGCAGTCATTCCTGTCTGCCTTTGAAAAATACGGTTAAAATGTGCCGGACTCTCATATCCCAGCATCTGTGCCACCTGGTATATCTTAATGCCCGGCTGCCGCAACAGCTCCCTGGCACGCTCTATTTTGCAATACTGGATATATTGAATGACTGATCTTCCCGTCTCTTTCCTGAAGACTCTCGTCAGATGGCTGGCGTTAACATACAGCTCCTCCGCCAGGGCCGCAACCGAAATATTCTTATCAATCCTTTCAAGGATAATTTTCTTTGCCTGATTCACCAGATAACCACATTCCCTGTCGTTTTCATTAACACACCATTCAATGTATTTTTCAGTTACCTGACGGCACCAGGCTTTTAACTGCTCAATGGAATGGAAACCGGCATAATTGTAAAAGCCTTCTGATAAATCACCGCTCCACTGCCCGATCGAAATCCCCCTGATTCCGGATGCCCTAAGAATCGTCTGTGCGATATGGTAATAGACCAGCAGGAACCGGCTATCTTTTCCTCCATTTTCCGGTTCTGCAAAAAGCTCTTCTATTTTCTGCAAGGCTCCCTTCCTGTCAAGCGCATCAACATACATCTCATATCCCGGATATTCCTCTAAAATTCCAATGGATTGAAATGACTGATTTGATATATCCGGCCTGATTTCTTCCAGTTCTCCCTCTTCCATGGACAGATGCTGGTCTGCATGTCTTTTCAATAGCCAATAAAGTTCATGTACTTTTTCTGTTTTTTCACATTCCCATATATAAAACAGGGACAGATTACAGCCTGCCGTAGTCCGGGCTGAATAAAGAAACAGCTCCCACATATTCGTTGCATCCTGTATGGCGGCAAACGCCTGATCCTGATCCTCTTCCATAATAACCGCAAGCAGATCCCCGTCAGCGTTTTCAAAAAGAGGATAAGCCCTGTTCTTCAATAATATTTCACTGATAAGCTTCCTTACCACTACCCTGTACTTTAATTCCTGCTTTTTGTAAATCGTATCCCATGAGTCTATACGTAATAACAAAAGAGAGGCAAACTTTCCGAGCTGCTCCTTCCCCCAAAGCAATTCTCCTTCTTCTCCATTTAACTCTCTCCCTTTGATTACCCACTGCTGCAGCAGCTTTTCCTTCAGCAATGGTCTGGCTCTTTCCCATTGAGCCTGTACAGACTCCTTCTCCGCCGCCTGTTTCAGCTCTGCCCGCAGTTTATCCAATCCTTTTTTTACCGCATCGAAAAGCTCCTCATTTGCAGCCGGCTTCAACAGATATTCTGTTACACCATACCGCAATGCCTGCCTGGCATATTCAAATTCCTCATATCCTGTCATGAAAATCATTTTTACATATTTCCATCTGTCCGCTATTTTTTCCGCCAGGCGGATTCCGTCCATTCCGGGCATGCGGATATCTGTCAGCACCACATCCACCCTTCTCTTATTCATATACTCCAATGCCTCTAATCCATTATAGACACACTGAACCTCCGTGATATCCAGTTCCTCCCAGTTAATATCATATGCAATGCTTTTAGCCACATCCTTTTCATCATCCACAACCAATAGACTGTACATTCTCTTTTCAAACCTCCAACCGCTTATATTCCGCAGGAAATTCCATTACCACTATCGTATTGTTCTCCCGGCACTCCATCCACAGATCACCTTCTTCCCTGAAAAAGAGCTGCAGACGCTGGTATACATTGTTCAGTCCGTGTCCATTCATCTGTGTATGTATTTTATCATTAATTTCCTTTAATTCTTCCATTTCCAGCTTCTTTCCGTCATTGCCGATCTCTATATGGATTTTACCGTCCTCTGTTTCCGAAAAATCCAGTGTGACGTTCACCTTATCTTCAAAGCTGGAGATGCCATGTACAAAAATATTTTCAACAATCGGCTGAATTAACAAACGGGGAATCTGATAGTCCTGCATTTCATGCAAAGCCCCTATTTCAAACCATATTTTGTCCGGATAGCGCATCTGCTGTATTTGAAGATAAACATCAATATTAGCCACTTCCTCTCCAATTGTAGTAACATCAAGGTTGCTTTTCGTTGCATACCGGAAATACCTGCCCAGAAAAAGCGCCATTTTCGACGCTCCCTCCAGATTTTCCGAGGATATCATCCGATATATAAAGTTGAGACTGTTATACAAAAAATGAGGGTTTATCTGGGACTGTAACAGCTTCAGCCTGTTTTTTTCCAGCGTAATTCTTGTACGGTAAATTTCATTGATCGTATAATCCAGCCGTTCCACCATGCTGTTAAACTGCTCAAAAACAAAGTCCATTTCAGAATCAGGATGGATTTGGATGCGCACCTTCAAATCATCCTCCTTCACCTTTTTCATAGCATCTATCAACTGGTACAATGGTGTCAGCAATATTTTATGTATAGAAGAAATCATCGCAAACGCCAGAATAAAAAACAGGAATGCAAAAATAAAAATAAGCTTACGTACTATAAGAACCGGCTGCAGATACTGCGTTTCCGCAAAAACAAAGCCAAAAACCATATCTGAGTCTTTTAAAGTCTGATACAGAATCCGATATCTTTCCCTGTCCTGAAAATAGGTCAGTTCCCCACTATCCCGGGCCGCTCCTTTAATTTCAGCTGTTATTGCCGGAATGCTCAGCTGGTAGCTGTTTTCATAAAGAATCAGTTCCGATACTGGATTCACGCAAAAGGGCATTCCCTTATCCTGAATCTGAAATTCCCGGAGCATTTCTCTGATCGTTTCTTCACTGATATCCACCTCCACAATTACACTGCTGCCATCCAACAGACTGTTACCGCTCTGTACAATGGAAAGACTTTTCTTCTCCGGAAGGTAGTTTCCTTTTTCCCGCATCACCCAAACCCCTGTCCGTATTTGTTCCATATCCTGAAGTAATTTGTCAATTTCCCTTACTTCCCTTATGCCTTTACTCGATGAAAATATTCTTGACTTAAGCGGCAGTATCACATTGATATCCGCTTCTATATTATTCACCTGCTCCAATAGCACAATCTGATCCAAAAGCTCCTTATAATCCCAGATATATTCCTTTTCCAGGGTTTCCGGACGTTGATTAAGAGTCATAATATCCGCGTCAATCGCAAGCTTGGATGCCAGCCTTTTCATCCGGGACATGCTCTCGTCAAATTTATCCTGAAGCACATCAAGAGACATACCGTAGGATTCCGAAACCTCACGCTGCAGAATTTTCATACTCTGATAGTTACTCCACAACCCTACCAACAATATACCGCCGAAAATCAATACAAAAAACAAGGCCAGCTTTTGTTTTATCGTAAAAAATATTCTTTTGTAATTTCCCCTTTTACCAGATAAATTCATATTGCTTTTCATCGAGCAGACTTTCCCCCGATTTTTCACTTCCTTCCATCTTTATTGAACAAATCAAAGACCCCGCTGCAAGCAACGGGGTATCAAACTTGCAGCGCTGCAGAGCAGCGGGGTATTTGACCCTCGCGGCAGTCGCCAAATATCCATGCAAGCATGGCTACTTGGCTCGTTGCTCGCGGGAATAAAGGCTTTCCTGTTATGAATAACTCTATTTTACTACAGATATATATAAAAGTCAGCCAACCCCAAACATATAAGATACAGGAAAAAATTAACTTCGTATCAGTTCAGACTGCACTGTCCTGTCTGAACTTTTACTTAATTTCTCCTAAAAAAATACACCCGGATTAACATACAAACCGAGTGTAAAATATTCCTTATTACAGGGAACTCAACACCAGATTCCGCAGTTTATAGGTCAGTGCAAAGGTTCCTGAGTCTTTCATCTGGGTTCCCACTAAAATTGTCAGCTTCTCTCCGGGAAAATTTGCAAAATGTGTGCCAAGCCAGCCATCCCAGCCATATTCCCCTTTTTCGGCCAGATATCCACATTGTCCGGGATTTTTACATACCCGCATCAGGTTACCATAGCTGTAACCTGACAGTACATCCCATTTTTCAAAGTATTTCTGCTGGCAGTCCAAAAGCTGCCCTCCTGTCATATACCGTACCGTGGCAGGCTGCAGAATCCTGACACCGTTCAGACTGCCACCGTTTTGCAGCATACGGGCAAATTTCATATAATCATCCAGCGTAGAGGCAAGCCCTGCTCCGCCGGATGCAAAAGCAGGTTCACGGGACATATCGTTGCGGATACCCAGATGGCTGCCTGTATACCTTACCAGCTTCCTTTGCCCGTCCTGTGTCCTTATACTTTCATACACCTTCGTAAGTCTGTGTTGTTTTTCCTGAGGTACCCAAAACGCCGTATCCTCCATCCCCAACGGTTCCAGAATCTCTTTTTTTAGAAAAGCAGCATATTTCATCCCGGAAGCCACTTCAATAACCGCGCCTAACACATCTGCTGAGGTACTGTACTGCCATTCCTGTCCGGGAATCCGCCACCTCACGGGTCGTCATCTCTTCATTGCCGCCCAGTCTGCTGCATACCTGAGCAAATACCTTCCCCGTCTGCCGCCCCGCCAAAGTAGCTTCATCCGGGTATACCAGACCGGAGGTCATCCGCAACAGATCCTGCACCATCATTGACCGTCCTGCCTGTTCCAGTTTTACTAATGTACTGCCGCAGCAAACCTTCTGTTCCCTGAATGACGGAAGGAAATCTGAAACCGGCTGACACAGCTCCAATTTACCCCGTTCCATCAAAATCATTGCAGCCGCTGCTGTCACCGGCTTTGTCTGAGAATATAATCTGAAAATCGTATCCCGTGTAATTTCTTTCCCATTCTCCCTGTCTGCCAGACCCGCCTGACAATAACAAATCTCCTGACCATCCTTCTCCACCAGCAAATTCACGCCCGCCACGATATTTTTATCCACATACTGCCGCATCACACGACCGAGTTCTTCCTTTAAGTCCATCCCGTTTTCCTCCTGCACAGCGTTTTTCCCTGGTTTTTCTGATTCAGTCCTGATTCATATAACTCCTGTAAAAACCGGAAAATTCCTTTCTTTGCATACATATATTATACATACAGTATTGCTAAAAAAAATATCCGTTTCTTGCATTATCTGCTCATTTCTGACTATATACTGCTGTCCGGGGTATCACAGGAGATGCCGCATAATTGGCGGTCAGCTTTTCCTGCCTGTCATAAATGCCTGGTGCCTTAGACCCTTTACTTTATCCCAATGGTTGGCCCTTTTGCCTTTTTTGTTCTAAAGGAGGCCGATTCTGGAAAATACCTCCTGATAGGCCTCCTCTGCTCCGCCCATATCCCGCCTGAAACGGTCCTTATCCAGCTTTTCTTTGGTTTTACTGTCCCACAGCCTGCAGGTGTCTGGGGAAATTTCATCCGCAAGAAGGATCTTGCCATCAAATCTTCCAAATTCCAGCTTGAAATCAATTAGCTCAATGCCTGCGGCCGCAAAGAAATTTCGCAGCACCTCATTGACCGCAAAAGCAGTCTCCGTAATTTTTTCGATTTCCTCTTCGGTAGCCAGATTCAACGCCAGCGCATACCAGTGATTGATAAATGGATCCCCCAGTGCATCATTTTTATAGGAAAATTCCACTGTTGGGCATTTTAATGTTCTGCCCTCTTCAATGCCCATGCGTTTTGCGAAGCTGCCGGCGCCCACATTGCGGACAATAACCTCCAAAGGTACGATTTCCACTTTTTTCACAAGAGTTTCCCTGTCATTCAGTTCCTTTACAAAATGAGTGTGAATCCCGTTTTTCTCCAGCAGTTCAAACAGGAGATTGCTCATTCGGTTGTTAATGGAACCTTTTCCGTCAATCGTCCCTTTCTTCTGCCCGTTAAAGGCGGTAGCATCATCCTTGTAGCTGACAATCACCATGTTTGGGTCATCAGTTGCGAAAACCTTTTTTGCTTTTCCTTCATATAACTGTTCTCTTTTTTCCATGACTGTCTCCTGTTCTGATTTGCACATTTTATATTGTTCCTTAAAGGCCTGTATAGCCCATCAGAGATTCATCGATCCGGGCAGCGGCTTCTGTGCCTTCTGCGATAGCCCAGACCACCAGGGACTGCCCTCTGTGCATATCGCCTGCCGTAAAAATTCTGGTGTTTTCGGTACAATAAGAACCGGGAGCTGTCTCCACATTCGTCCTCCCGTCTAATTTGACACCAAAAGTTTCTGCACTATAACTCTCGCTGCCCAAAAAACCTGCTGCAATGAGCACAAGATCTGCAGGAATTTCTTTTTCGGTTCCGGGGACGGGCTCCATGCGCATCCGGCCCGTCTTTTCGTCACGTACGGGCGCCAGCTGTACTGTTTTGGCACCGCATATATCTCCCTTTTTATTTTTCAGGAATTCGGTAACCGTCGTCTGATAAATTCTTGGGTCATGGCCAAATCGGTCAATCGCTTCTTCCTGCCCGTAATCAGTCTTTAACACCTTTGGCCATTCCGGCCAGGGATTGTTGGCCATCCGCCCTGCGGGTGCTTTCGGCATCATTTCCAGCTGAACCACACTGGCGGCGCCCAGTCGGATAACGGTTCCCACACAGTCGTTTCCTGTGTCGCCGCCGCCGATCACCAGCACCTTTTTCCCTCTGGCAAGGTGATAGGGTATTTCTTTAAAATTACTGTCCAGCAGCGTTTTAGTCACATTTTTGAGAAAGTCCACCGCAAAATAAATTCCTTTTGCATCTCTGCCGGGCACTTCAATATCTCTCGGGTTTGATGCACCTCCGGCCAGAAGGATGCGGTCATATTTTTTGAGCAGCTCCTTTCCGGGGAGGTTCCTTCCCACATCCACTCCGCATTCAAAACGGACGCCTGCTTCCTCCATGAGACGAATGCGTCTGTCTATGATACCTTTTTCCAGCTTCATATTGGGAATGCCATAGCGAAGCAGCCCACCTGGACGGTCGCTTCTTTCATATACCGTCACGCTATGGCCGCGGCGGTTTAACAGTAAAGCTGCCGCCAGTCCTGCCGGTCCGCTGCCGATAACCGCTACGGTCTTTCCTGTGCGCACACGGGGAGAGTCAGCCTTTACCAGTCCTTTCGAGAAGGCATACTCGATTACAGCCTTTTCATTTTCCTTTGTAGATACCGGTTCACCGTGCAGACCGCAGGTACAAGCCGCTTCACACAAAGCCGGGCAGACCCTGGAGGTGAATTCCGGGAAGCAATGGGTTTTTGACAGTCTGATATAGGCCTGCTCCCAGTTGCCGCGATATACCAGGTCGTTGATTTCCGGTACCAGGTTATGCAGCGGACAGCCTGATGCCATGCCGGCGATCATCACTCCCGCCTGACAGAAGGGCACGCCACATTCCATGCATCTTGCTCCCTGAAGGCGCTGTTGTTCTTCGGAAAGGGTGCCATGGAAGTCTCTGAAATTTTTAATTCTTTCGCCCGGAGCTGACACCGGTCCCATTTTCCGTTCATAATCCAAAAAACCCGTCGATTTTCCCATTCTTTTTCCTCACTTTCTATTGACGCCCGCATAGAATGCTTCTATCTGTGCCTCCTGTCTGCTCATGCCCTGTTCTTCAAACTGGGAAGACAACTGAATCAGATGCTTGTAATCTGCAGGAATGATTTTTTTAAAGGCAGGCAGATATTGTGCAAAATGTGCCAGAATTTCTTTCCCTTTTCGGGAATTGGTGTGGGCCACATGGGCTTCGATCATGGCCCGCAGCTCTTCCTGGTCATATTTGGTTTCCACCTTTTCCATGAGCACCATTTCTTTATTCAGATTTTTATACAGACAATTTCCCTCATCCAGCACATAGGCGATGCCGCCGCTCATGCCGGCCGCAAAGTTTTTACCGGTGGGTCCAAGCACCGCCGTCCGGCCTCCGGTCATATATTCACATCCGTGCTCACCCACGCCTTCCACAACCGCTGTTGCGCCGGAATTTCTCACACAGAAGCGTTCGCCTGCCATGCCGGCGATATAGGCTTCCCCTCCGGTGGCCCCGTAGAGAGCGACATTGCCTATAATGACATTTTCTTCCGGCACAAAGTTTGCTTCCGGTGGCGCATAAACCGCCAGTTTTCCGCCGGAGAGGCCTTTGCCGAAATAATCGTTGCTGTCGCCGCACAAAGACAAGGTGATCCCTTTGGGCAGAAATGCGCCGAAGCTTTGTCCGCCCGCTCCCTGACAGAGTATGGTAATGGTATCCTCCGGCAATCCGGAAGGATGATGCCGTGTCACCTCCGCCCCCAGCAGGGTTCCGAAGGTGCGGTCGGTGTTGGTCAGCTTAACCTGATAGCTGCTCTTTTTCCCCTGAACCACCGACTCCAGAATTTCTTTGTTTTTCAGAAGCTCTGCTTCATCCTTTGTCTGCTCAAGCTGAAAATGATAGGCACAGTTCGGATCAAATACACAGTTCTTCCTTTCTCCTTCGTTCATTCCCTGCAGAATAAGGCTTAAATCCACCTTCGCTGCCTGTCCTGTCAGGAAATCCTTTTTCTTTAACAGATCTGTACGGCCTACCATTTCATCCACGGTGCGCACGCCCAGCTTCGCCATATATTCCCGCAGTTGCTGCGCAATAAAGAGCATAAAATTCATCACATACTCCGGTTTTCCAGTAAACCGTTTGCGAAGTTCCGGATTTTGGGTAGCAATGCCCATAGGGCATGTATCCAGATTGCAGACCCGCATCATCACACAGCCGAGCGTCACCAGGGGAGCCGTAGCAAAACCGAATTCCTCTGCGCCCAGAAGGGCTGCTATGGCCACGTCACGGCCGCTCATGAGCTTACCGTCTGTTTCAATGACCACCCGATTACGGAGCCCGTTGCGCAAGAGTGTCTGGTGTGTTTCCGCAAGCCCCAGCTCCCAGGGCAGTCCCGCATTGTGGATGGAACTTACCGGCGCGGCCCCGGTGCCGCCGTCATAGCCGGAAATCAGGATAACCTGGGCCCCCGCTTTCGCGACCCCTGCCGCCACCGTGCCAACGCCTGCCTCAGAAACCAGCTTTACAGATATACGGGCATATTTATTGGCGTTTTTCAGATCATAAATCAGCTGCGCCAGATCCTCAATGGAATAGATATCGTGATGCGGCGGCGGAGAAATCAGGCTTACGCCAGGCGTGGAATGACGGGTTCTGGCAATCCACGGGTATACCTTTTTGGCGGGAAGATGGCCGCCTTCACCAGGTTTTGCCCCCTGCGCCATCTTAATCTGAATTTCCCTGGCGCTCACCAGATACCGGCTGGTTACGCCAAAGCGCCCGCTGGCAACCTGTTTGATGGCAGAGCTTCTGTCGTGATCGGTTCCGGCAGATTCCAGACGTTCCTCACTCTCTCCGCCCTCTCCGCTGTTAGACTTGCCGTGGAGCCGGTTCATGGCAACCGCCAGCGCCTCATGGGCTTCCTCAGAAATGGAACCGTAAGACATGGCGCCTGTCTTGAAACGCTTTACAATGGATTCCACACTTTCCACCTCTTCTATGGATATCCCCGTCTGCGGATACCGAAAATCCATGAGGCTGCGTAAATATCCGGTATTTTCCTCATCCACCAGCTTTGTATAGGCACAGAATTTTTCATAGCTGCCCTCTTTTGTGGACTGCTGCAGCAGGTGGATGGTGCGGGGATTATAGCGATGTTCTTCCCCCTGGCTCCGCATTTTGTGCCGTCCCATGGAAGAAAGGGTCAAATCCGTATCCAGCCCCAGAGGATCAAAGGCTTTGGAATGCTGTTCATCAGTCTGGGCCGCAATATCCTGAAGAGTGATGCCGCCCACCCTGCTCACCGTCTGGGTAAAATACCGGTCAATGACTTCACTGGAAATTCCGATGGCCTCAAAAATCTGGCTTCCCTGGTAAGACTGGATTGTGGAAATCCCCATTTTGGAGGCAATTTTTACAATGCCCTGTAAAATAGCTCTGTCATAATCTTCCACAGCGGCATAATAGTCCTTATTTAAAAAACCCTCTTCCACCAGTTCCGCGATGGTGGAATGAGCCAGATAAGGATTGACCGCACAGGCCCCATAGCCTAAAAGGGCTGCAAAATCGTGTACTTCTCTGGGTTCCCCTGATTCCAGGATGAGGGAAAGCGCTGTGCATTTTTTCGTTTTTACCAGATGCTTGTGTACCGCAGAAACGGCCAGCAGGGAGGGGATTGCCACATGGTTTTCATCCACGCCCCGGTCAGAAAGGATCAGGATATTCGCTCCTTCCCGGTAAGCCTTATCCACTTCCACAAACAGATGCTCCAACACCCTGTCTATGGGAGTGCTTTTATAGAAAATAATTGGGACACAGGCCACCTGAA
This sequence comes from Clostridium sp. KLE 1755, assembly GCF_000466465.2. Lineage (NCBI taxonomy): Bacteria > Bacillati > Bacillota > Clostridia > Eubacteriales > Clostridiaceae > Clostridium > Clostridium sp. KLE 1755. The sequence continues at coordinate 3,577 of NZ_KE992733.1, read as the reverse complement.
AGCCGGGTTTTGTCATCTCTTTTATTTTTAAAAGATCCAGATCCGATAAAATTGGATTATTGATTTTAAGCACCTGGCAGTTCTCCGGTTTTTCTTCCAGCAGGCTGCCGTTCTTCCCCACATATACTGTGGTGGAGGTTACAATTTTTTCCCGCACCGCATCAATGGGCGGATTCGTCACCTGTGCGAAAAGCTGCTTGAAATAGTAAAACAGGGGCTGATATTCTTTCGACAGGACTGCCAGAGGGGTATCCACACCCATGGCGCCGATTTGCTCCGTGCCGTTTAAAGCCATGGCGCAGATGCCTTCCCGGTATTCTTCATAGGTATAACCGAAGGACTTCTGCAGTCTTGCGCGTTTCTCTTTTGTGTAGGAGGGAATTTTCTCATTCGGAATTTTCAATTCCTGCAAGGTAACCAGATTGCTGTCCAGCCATTCCCCGTAGGGTTCCTTTTTTGCATAATATTCCTTTATTTCCTCATCACTTACCACCATGCCCCTCTGCGTGTCCACAAGAAGCATCTTCCCCGGATGCAGGCGTTCCTTCTTGAGAATGTTTTCCGCCGGAATATCCAGCACCCCAACCTCTGAGGAAAGAATCAGACGGTCATCATCAGTGATGTAATACCGGGAGGGCCGAAGGCCGTTTCTGTCCAGCACCGCTCCCATCAGATCCCCGTCGGAAAAAAGGATGGATGCAGGGCCGTCCCAGGGCTCCATCATAGTGGCGTAGTATTGGTAAAAATCGCGCACCTCCTGGGAAATGGTATCGTTGTTGGCCCAGGGCTCCGGAATGGTGATCATTGCCGCAAGGGGAAGCTCCATGCCGCTCATCACCAGAAACTCCAGCGTATTGTCCAGCATGGCAGAATCGGAGCCGCCTGTGTTTACCACCGGAAGGACCTTTGTCAGATCATCCGCCAAAAATGCCGGCGCCCGCATGGTTTCTTCCCTGGCCAGCATCTTATCCGCGTTTCCCCTGATGGTGTTGATTTCACCGTTATGGACGATAAAGTGGTTGGGATGCGCTCTCTCCCAGCTGGGATTTGTGTTGGTAGAAAAGCGGGAATGTACGATGGCAATTGCGGACTCATAGTCCTCGTCCTGAAGGTCTGTAAAAAAGGTACGCAGCTGTCCCACAAGAAACATTCCCTTATATACAACAGTCCGGCTGGAAAGAGAAGGCACATAGGTATTATTGTTGCTCTGCTCGAACTCGCGGCGCACCACATAAAGACGGCGGTCAAAATCCAGTCCTTTTTTTAACTGTTCCGGCTTTTTTACAAAGCCCTGACAGATTACAGGCATACATTTTCTGGCCTTATGTCCCAGCACCTCAGGCCGGATGGGAACATCCCTCCACCCCAGAAATTCCATACCTTCTTTTTCCACAATGATTTCAAACATCTTTTTGGCCTGGCTGCGTTTCAGTTCATTCTGGGGGAAGAAAAACATACCCACGCCATATTCTCTTTCACCGCCGATATGAATTTGGGCCTGCCCGCAGACCTTTGTAAAAAAACGGTGAGAAATCTGAGTCAGTATGCCAACGCCGTCCCCGGTTTTGCCTTCTGCATCCTTCCCGGCGCGGTGTTCCAGCTTTTCCACGATTTTTAAAGCATCCACCACTATCTGATGGCTTTTCCTGCCTTTAATATGAACGACAGCGCCAATTCCGCAGTTATCATGTTCGAATGCCGGACTGTAAAGATCCTGTTGTGTTTGTATCTGTTTCATTGTTATTCCTCCTCCTTGACGGTAGTGTATTCCACGGCTGCGGCGATCAGGCCCCGGAAAAGAGGATGGGCATGATTCGGCCGGGATTTAAATTCGGGATGGGCCTGAGTGGCAATAAAAAAAGGATGTTTCTCCAACTCAACCATCTCCACGATCCGTCCGTCCGGCGACAATCCGGAAAGACACATACCTTTTTGGATCAGACATTCCCGGTATGCATTATTTACCTCATAACGGTGTCTGTGGCGTTCTGAAATTTCTTTTTTTCCATACAGCCTTTGGGCCAGTGTCCCATCCTTCAATATACAGGGATAGGAGCCCAGCCGCATGGTGCCACCCAGATTAATCACATTATTTTGTTCTGGCATCAGCGCGATCACCGGACATTTTGTATCAGGATCCAGCTCCGCACTGGCTGCATCAGGCAGTCCGGCCACATTTCTGGCAAACTCTATGATAGCAAGCTGCATGCCCAGACAAATTCCAAGATAGGGAACTTTATTTTTTCTCGCATATTCGATCGCCAGGATTTTTCCCTCTGTTCCCCTCTGCCCGAATCCTCCCGGAACCAAAATGCCGTCCGCATCATGCAAATATCCCTCCAGATTTTCAGGTGTAAGCTCTTCAGCATCAATCCAGCGGATATTCACATCCGCCCGGTTCGCGATGCCGCCATGTTTTAAAGCTTCCGCCACGCTTAAGTAAGCATCGTGCAGCCCAACATATTTTCCCACAAGGGCGATCGTCACAGAGGTACAGGGATGGAGCAGATCCTCTATCATCGCCTTCCAGCCGTTCAGGTCCGGCACTGGACAGGGCAGCCTTAAACATTCGCAGACGGCCTGGGCCAGTTTTTCCTTCTCCAGCATCAGCGGCACTTCATATAAAGAGGGAGCGTCCATATTTTGCAGCACCTGCTCTTTTTTTACGTTACAAAACAAAGCAATCTTTTCCTTCATTTTTTCATCCACCGGATAATCGGAGCGGCACACCAGAATATCCGGCCAGATCCCCATGCCCTGCAACTCCTTCACACTCATCTGTGTGGGTTTTGTTTTCATTTCACCGGAAGCTTTTAAATAAGGAATCAGGGTTACATGTATGAGAATCGCATTTTCATGTCCCATTTCATGTTGAAACTGACGGATCGCTTCCAAAAAAGGCTGGCTCTCAATATCTCCTACAGTCCCTCCCACCTCTATGATGGAAATGGTCTCCTCCTCAGGGGAACTGGCCCGATAAAAACGGGACTTGATTTCATTCGTGATATGGGGAATCACCTGAACGGTTCCGCCGCCGTAGTCACCCCGACGTTCCTTATGCAGTACCGACCAGTATATTTTCCCGGTGGTGACGTTGGAATTTTTGTCAAGACTTTCATCGATAAACCTTTCATAGTGCCCTAAATCCAGATCTGTCTCCGTACCGTCATCTGTCACGAATACTTCCCCATGCTGGATGGGGTTCATGGTTCCCGGATCTACATTAATATAGGGATCGAACTTCTGCATGGTAATGTGGTAACCTCTCGCCTTCAGCAGTCGTCCCAGCGAAGCCGCCGTGATTCCTTTTCCCAGGCCGGACACAACGCCGCCTGTCACAAAAACATATTTTACCGCCATACTCTCCTCCTGCCCTGCATGAAAAATCTACATATATAAAAAGGTGCCAAAGAGCCCGCATCTGCAAGCTCTTTGACACCCTTGTCAACCTGTCTTATTCTATCTCTTAACAATGTTTTTATGCGTTTCAATATAAACTAATACTTTTGATTTGTAAAGACTTTTTTTCAAAAATTTTTCATGGAGCGTTACTGTTCACACCCCATTTGGGTCCCTG
>NZ_KE992732.1:0-101468 GCF_000466465.2 Clostridium sp. KLE 1755 | reverse complement strand
GCGGTGCGTAACAGAGCGGTGGGCAGGAATCCCGCGGGGGAGAACTATAACGGGAAGGCGTCCCACTACCTCCAATAGAGTCTGTGGAGGTCGCCTTCGAGGAGCATTCCTTCGAAGCTGTTCTGGCGCAGGGCCTCATAAAGCACAATCGCAACGGAATTGCTTAAATTCAGGGAACGGATTTTATCCAGCATGGGGATACGGATACAGGTATCTTCATTTTCCACCAGGATTTCTTCCGGGATTCCCGCGCTTTCCTTGCCGAACATAATATAGTCGTCCGGGCCGAAGGCAACGTCAGTGTATACATGCTTTGCCTTGGTGGTGGCCATCCATATTTTCGCCCCGGGATTTTTCTCCAGGAAGTCTTCATAATTGATATAGCGCCGCACGTCCAGATCCTTCCAGTAATCCATGCCCGCCCTTTTGATTTCCTTTTCGTTCAGACGGAAGCCAAGCGGCTCTATGAGATGCAGGACGGAACCCGTGGCTACGCAGGTCCTGCCGATATTTCCGGTATTAGCCGGGATCTCCGGCTGATGCAGTACAATATTCATTTCAATTCTCCCCGATGTCTTTCGTTATATTTTTACAAAAGCGGCAGCCCCGTCTCCTGAATTATACAGGATACAGGGCTGCCGGAACCGCCGGCGTCCGGCGGCAGTATTACAATGCCAAAATGATAACTGTCAGCTCTTTCCCCACTGCCTGGAACAGCAGGCGCCACTGGCTGTTACCTTGCCTGTTCCTTCTTCAGCCTTGCCACGAAATCCGCCAGCCTGCCGATGGCAACCTTCAGATTTTCGAGGGAATAGGCGTAGGAAATACGGATAAAGCCTTCTCCGCAGTCCCCGAATGCGGTTCCAGGAACCACTGCCACTTTTTCCTCCTGCAGGAAGCGTGTGGCGAACTCATCGCTGGTCATGCCGAATTCCCTGATGCAGGGGAATACATAAAAAGCGCCGTAGGGTTCAAAGCAGGGCAGCCCCATTTCCTTGAAGGCATACATCAGGTAGCGCCGTCTCTGATTATAGGCTTCCCGCATCTCCACCACATCGTCGTCGCCGTTGCGCAGGGCTTCCACCGCCGCATACTGGCTTGTGGTGGGCGCGCACATGATGGCAAACTGATGAATCTTCAGCATCTGCTCAATGATGATCTTCGGCCCGCAGGCATAGCCCAGACGCCAGCCGGTCATGGCATAGGATTTGGAAAAACCATTGATCAGGATGGTTCTTTCCTGCATGCCCGGAATGCTCGCAATGGAGACATGATCCGCTTTATAAGTCAGTTCACTGTAAATTTCATCAGAAATAACGAACAGATCCTTTTCCAGAATCACCTCCGCAATCTCTTCCAGATCCTTCTTTTCCATAATCGCCCCCGTGGGGTTGTTGGGGAAAGGAAGCACAAGCACCTTGGTTTTGTCCGTAATGGCATCCCGAAGCTCCTGTGCGGTGAGACGGAATTCATTCTCAGCCTTCAGGTTGATGATGACCGGAACGGCATCGGCCAGCACGGCGCAGGGCTCGTAGGATACGTAGCTGGGCTGGGGAATGAGCACCTCATCCCCCGGATTGACCATGGTACGCAGGGCAATGTCAATGGCCTCCGAACCGCCTACGGTAACCAGCACCTCATTGGCATAGTTGTATGTAAGATGAAAACGGCGTTCCAGGTAATTGCAGATTTCAATCTTCAGTTCCTTCAGACCTGCATTGGAGGTGTAGAAGGTTCTTCCCTTTTCCAGGGAATAGATACCCTCATCCCGGATGTGCCAGGGGGTATCGAAGTCGGGTTCACCAACACCGAGGGAAATAGCATCATCCATTTCGCTTACGATGTCAAAGAATTTCCTGATGCCCGACGGTTTGATATCGACTATTTTATCGGACAGCGGATTTCTCATGGCGTAATTTTCTCCCTTGTATCTTCATTTTTCTTTGCAAGAATGGTTCCGTGGTCTTTGTATTTTTTCAGGATAAAATGAGTGGCCGTGCTCAGGACTCCGTCCAGCGCAGACAGCTTCTCAGATACAAAGCTGGAAATTTCCTTCAGGTTCCTTCCCTCCAGGGTTACCAGAAGATCAAAGCCGCCGGAAATCAGATATACGGCGTTCACCTCCGGATACTTATACACGCGCTCGGCAATGTTGTCAAAGCCCTGGCCTCTCTGAGGGGTTACGCGCACCTCTATCAGCGCGGATATTTTATCCAGGCTGGTCTTATCCCAGTCAATCAGCGTATGGTAACCGCAGATGATTCCTTCCGATTCCATGGCCGCCAGTTCATTCACCACATCTACTTCTTCCACGCCAAGTATCACAGCCAGCTCTTTTAAATCAATGCGGCTGTTTTTCTCAATAATTCCCAGTAATTGTTCTCTTAAATCTCTCATAATGACTCCCTTCCTGGTTCAGCTTTCGGCTTCTCCAAAGCTTATTTTGTAAAGCTCATCCGTTTTGGGCGGTTCAAGGAAGCGTTTTTCTTCCCCGTTCCGGATAACCCGGTCGTTCCCTCCGGTCGCTTTACCCACGATCGCGGCCGGGATATTTTCTTTTTCCAGATTCCGTATAAGATCTGTTCCATTATCCGCTGCAATCAGAAGACAGCCTCCTGATATCAGTTCATAAGGGTTGAGATCCAGCTGATTGCAGATTTCAACCGTTTCCTGACGGATGGGCAGCTTTTTAAGATCGATTTCCAGTCCGACGCCTGAGCTTTCCGCCATTTCCCAGAGTGCACCGAAGATGCCTCCTTCGGTTACATCTGTCATGGCACAAACGCCGGACTTGCCGGCGACTGCAGCCTCCGGGATAACAGAGAGATATTTGTCAAAGCCCTTCGCCTCCTCCACCAGGTATGCGGGAAAACGCTCCAGAAGCTCCTTCTCCTTTTCCCTGGCGGCGATGGAGGTTCCTTCCAGGCCGATCCATTTTGTCACTACGATATCGTTCCCCGGTTTTGCGGTCCCGGTGGCAACGGTATCTCCTTCTTTGGCCCTGCCTATGGCTGTTACAGTAAGGACAATACGGTTTACCGCGTCAGTGACCTCGGTATGCCCTCCTGCGATCTGAATGTGCAGGGAGGCGCAGACCGCTTCCGCCTGGGCCATCAGTTCCTTCAGCTCCCTTTCCTCACAGTCCGGGGGCAGAAGAAGGGTGAGGAGGACCGCCACCGGCTCCGCGCCGGCGGCTGCTATGTCATTGGCGGACGCATGTATCCCGTAAAGGGCGATATCCTTACCGGTGCCGGTTACCGGATCCGAGGAAAAAAGTACAACTTCTCCCCCGCCGGGTGCCAAAATGGCGCAGTCTTCCCCCAGACCTGCGCCAAGTACGATTTCATCCCTTCGGGTTTTCAGTTGTCTTAATACAGAGCGTTTTAAGACGCTCTCGGGCACCTTGCCGATTTTCATGCGCGTTCCCACCTGTATTCACACTGGTTGGCAGACATTACTGTCCTGCCTGCTGTTGCTGCTGTGCCAGCTGTTCATTGTACTGCTGGATCAGCGCCGCCTGTTCTTCAGGCGACTTTCCTGCCAAAATGGCCGCGAGCGCAGGATCCACACCGGGATTACCCGCCGGGGCACTACTCTGACCGTTCTTCAAAGCCGCTGCCACGCTCTTCACCTGGTCGATGCTTCCGGTGGCAATCGCCGCCTGCATTTCATTATAAGCGTTTGTGTCGTTCGTGGCAACACCTACCGTTGCCGTACGGGGAACCATCTTGTAGCTGCTGCTGTTGATCTGCTCTCTGCTGACCTCAACGCCGTTTTCCGTTACCACCTTCCACAGCCTTGCCTTGTAGCCCACATGCGCGGACTGTACATCCACGAAGCCTATGGGCTGGGAGGTAGTCTGTACGATGCTTTCAGAGGCAGGCTGGATGGTTTCCAGGACTTCGCTTTCATAGGTTACCACATGGCCCGGATCCCTTGTTTCCACGCCGTAAATGGTAAACGTAATATTTTTATTGCTTGTATAGCCTTCAATATATATGGGATAGCCCGTATTGTTGGTAAACCGGAAATCCTTCCCTGCGGATTCGGCGATGGCCGCGTCCATGGAGGGCTTTACATATCCAACAATCATGGAGTGGTTGTGCCTTTCCTCCACCTGAAGCTCCGCCTTCAGAACCGCATTGTAAAGGGTCGTGGATACCTGGCAGATACCGCCTCCGATACTGTCCACCACCTGGCCATTCAGGTAGGAACCGGCCATATAGTATCCGTTATCCGCAGTAAAGGGGCTGACGGTCTCATAGGTGGAGAAGGTTTCTCCGGGGTAAATGGTCGTTCCGTTAATCAGGCTGCAGCCATTGGTCACGTTGGCGCTCCTGTCCTTTCCTGAGGAAGAAAAGCTCGTGGTATAGCTGCCGAGCACATCCTTAACCTTCGCCAGCTCTTCTTTGTTTCCCTGGGGAACCTCTTCGGTAACCGCCAGATCCACGGCGGCATCCCCGCCCTTCCACTGGGTGGTCAGATAGTCATATATCGCATTCTCGGAAGCTGCGTTGTCAACTACAACGCCGGTCTGTCCGTCTTCAATCACAAAAGCGCCGTCCACTCTCTTCAGATGGGCGTTCACCGCCTCCACGTTAAAGGCGTCGCATTTATTTTCCACAACCGATGCAATCGCTTCCCGGTCAAAGGAAAAGGCGATATCATAAACCTTATTCTGATGCTCCAGATCCTTCAGGGCCTTATAGCGTACCACCACGTTGCCGGATTTCCCAAGGTTCACCGCTTCCTCAACAAGCTCCGGGTTAGCCCAGCCAAGTCCAAGCTCGGAGGCGGTTACATTCACCGTATTGCCTTCCACTACGTTCAGGGTAATGGTGCTGGCGGCCAGTGAATCCACATAGGACTGTATGGCGGCCTTCGCCTCTTCCCTGGTCATTCCTGAAAGTGAAATATCTCCGGCGTACACGCCTTCCAGTATCGTATCATCCGGCTTTGCCTGTGCCCGGGAGTGAAGTCCCGCGGAAAGCGCTGCGGCTCCTATGGCCAGTACAAAGACAAGTGTCCAAATCCATTTCTTCATAAGCTGCTCCTATCCTTACAGAAAATACAGCAGTGTCGGTACGACCATTGCCAGCACCAGTATGATGATGATGACTGAGGAAACAACTCTTCTCGTTTTTTTATTATTGAAATTAAACATTTTCTTATGCCTCCCGACATTTCCATGCTTATCCTACTTGTTCAGATGCTTATTATATATGAAAGCTTCCTGTTTTGCAAGCAAAGATAAGCCGAAAATCAACATCAAAGTAACAGTTCACCCTTCGGACAAACTGTTACTGCATCCACCCATAAAAGCCGACTTCGGCGAGGGGCGGATGCCTGCTGCCACCACGTTTTCTCACGGTTTGCGCAGTGAATGCGCAAACCCGCCTGGACTGTTACGCGTCAAAACTTCTCTTTCCCCGGGATTTTTCCGTATTGAGCCAGAATTTTGTCTATGGTGCGGCTGGCTTCGTTTTTCGTCATTTTTTCAATATCGGCGTCCAGTTCCAGTTTATGAGCCGCAGTCAGTTTATATAACCGTTCCTTCTGCGCGCTGCTGGCGGGGCCTTCCTTTTTCACCCGGTAAATAAGCGGCTGGGGCGCGAAATCCTTTTCATTCCCTTCCAGGAAAAGCCCGCACAGTACCTCATACAGCCGCTGCGTCGCCAGGGCATCCCCCAGCGCCCTGTGGGCCGTATGGCTGATTCCAAAATGCCTGCATAAAAACCCCAGGTTTTTGCTTTCCAGCTCCGGCAGGAATTTCCTCGCCAGCTTCAGCGTATCCACGCCTGTGCGTTCAAATGTCAGTCCCTGGTTCACCGCCGCTTTTTTCATAAAGGAATAGTCAAAAAGGACACTGTGCCCCAGAAGCGGGAGCTCCCCGGCAAAGGCCAGGAACTCAGGAAGCGCCTCCTCAATATACGGGGCCGATTCCAGATCCCGATCCGTAATCCCCGTAATTTCAGACGTATGCCCGGACAGCTTACGCCCCGGATGGACAAACGTCTGGAAACGCTCCGCAGCTACGCCGCCCAATACCTTAACCGCGCCTATTTCAATAATTTTATCCAGTCTGGGATACAGCCCTGAGGTCTCCAAATCCAGGCAGACATAGTCCTTCACCGGCCCGTTCACCTCGCACCTTCCGTCTTTTTGTTTGTTGTTTTCTTACCGCTGTTCTTCTTATAGTATGGACAGAACTCCGTTAAAAAACACGCCTCACATTTTGCGGTGGGCGCTTTGCAGATTTCCCGGCCCAGCGCGATAATCTGCAGGTTGTAAAGTATCCAGTGGTCTTTGGGCAAAACCTTCATCAGGTCATATTCCACCTTGACCGGATCCTCCTCCTTCGTCAGGCCCAGCCGGTTGGAAATTCTTTTTACATGAGTGTCAACCACAATGCTTGGCTCATTGTAAATATTCCCGCGGATTACGTTGGCGGTTTTCCGCCCCACACCCGCGAGAGAGGTGAGATCCTCAATGGATTCCGGCACTTCCCCACCGAATTTTTCAACCAGGTCCTGACAGCAGGCGATAATATTTTTTGCTTTATTATGGTAAAAACCGGTGGATCGGATATCCTGCTCCAGCTCCTTCAAATCTGCCCGGGCAAAGTACTCCACGCCCGGATATTTCCGGAACAGGTCTTTAGTCACCACGTTAACCCTGGCGTCCGTGCACTGGGCGCTGAGAATCGTGGCTATCAGTAGCTGCCATGCATTTTCATGATCCAGATAGCAGATGATATCTGTGCCATAGCGCTCGTCCAGAAGCTTCAGTATATTTTCTATTCTTTCTTTTTGTCTCAATTTCCATTCTCCTTTAAAGCGGAAGCAGGATGGTATGGGCTTCCTGATTCAGAGGGTTTCTCTTTCTGTAATCAAACAGCAGGAAATAAATTTTTTCTTCCGGGAATGTTTCCATCATCCCGGGGACAGGGCTTTCCCATACGGACAGGCGGAAGCATTCGATGTGGGTCATTCTTGCCATCTGCCGTGAATTAAAGCCATCGTCCACATAATCCTGCAGGAAAAGAGGTTCTTTTTCCTCTTTGCGGTAAAATCCGTTTATTTTTTCCTTGATTTCGGGAATCTCCTGTAAATTCAGGGCAAAATCCGGGCGGCTCTTCAGATTTTCCCTCAGATACATGTCCAGCGTCAGGAGCTGCCTGTAAAGGCTCTCCCTCTCCGGGTCCACAGAAAGGGCAAAGTCCAGAAGCACCTGGTAGCGGTAGCTTCTTGCGGGATTGTTGATAAAGTATCCCTTCTTTTCATAATAGGCCGCCAGCTCTTCGTAAAGACGGAAGGGATTTGGAAAAACAGCTTCCAGAACCGGCAGGGTATGGGTGAATTGGGCGCTGTTGTAGTACAGCTCAACCATTTCTTCGATTTTTTTAAGGGAAAGGACATCCCCATAGGGGAGCCAGCGGGTAAAAAGGACTTCATAGGGAGGCTTATCCGTATAATGTATCCCATATTCCGAAGCCTTCTCATGCATATAAGAGCCCTTCAGGACCTTCAGGAAGCCCAGCTGCAGCTGTTCCGGGCGGCAGGCATAAACATCATTGAAGGAACGGCGGAAGCTTTCCAGATCCTCGCAGGGAAGGCCGGCAATCAAATCCAGATGGATATGGATATTCTGTCCCTCCTGGATGGAGGCCACTATTTTTTTCAGCTTCTCCCAGTCCATGGCGCGCCGTATTTCCCGGATGGTCTGCGGATTGGTGGACTGCACGCCGATTTCCAGCTGCACCAGTCCCGGGCGCAGGGAGCGCAGGAGCCGAAGCTCTTCTTCGTTCAGGATATCCGCGGATATTTCAAAATGAAAATTGGTGACTCCGTTGTCATGTTCGCTGATGTAACGCCAAATCGCCTGGGCATGGGCATGATTACAGTTGAAGGTACGGTCTACGAACTTGACCTGAGGGACCTTTTTATCCAGAAAAAACTGAAGCTCTTTTTTCACCAGCTCCAGGCTGCGCAGGCGGACCGTTTTATCTATGGAAGAAAGACAGTAGCTGCAACGGTAAGGGCAGCCGCGGCTGGATTCGTAGTAAATGATACGGTTGTGGAAATCGCCAATGTCCTCTTCGTTGTAGAAAAAAGGGATGTCACTGATATCCGTGAGGCTGCGGGGAGCGGTGCGGCAGACGGAAAGGGCTCCTGCTGCTGTGCAGGTTCCCGGGGGTTTGCATGCAGCGGCGTAGGCCTCCGGAGTTTCGTCCGGCTTTTCCGGGGCTCTTCGGAAAACAATGCCGGGGATTTTCTGCAGTGTATCCTCTTCATCTGTATCCGGCTGCCCCGTTCCGGAGGAAAGCTTATCCTTATAAAATACAAGCAGCTCGTGGAAGGTCACCTCTCCCTCACCCACCATAACCCCGGTGAGAAAAGGCATTTTCCCCAGGATTTCTTCCGGATTGTAGGATACTTCCGGTCCGCCCAGCCAAATCGGCACATCAGGCAGGATCTTGGCAAGCTCCCGGGTGATATCCTGAATCATTTCCCAGTTCCAGATATAGCAGGAAAACGCAATACAGTCCGGCTTTCTAACATAAATGTCCGCCAGTATCTCCTGGAAGGGCTGGTTGATGGTGTATTCGGCCAGCTCCATATGCTCCTCAAGCGCCGGCTCCTTCCGGATGCTGTAGGCGCGCAGGCTGTAAATGGCCGGGTTGGAATGGATATATTTTGCATTCACTGCTGTGAGTAAAAATTTCATAGGTTATTCGTCTTTCTTCTGACAGGCTTTCTGCCGGATTGGTGATCCTTAAGGTGAACCTCAGCCTCAACGTAAGCTTTGCCGCATAAAGGCTTCTGTGGACCGAACCCCTGCTTTACACAGGATACCGCGAAAACGGTGTTGCGGCAAGAATGAAACTGCTTCCAGGAGGCATTCCGGCAGAACGCGTTATCCCGAAAGATACAGGGCTGCTCCGGGGGATCCGGCTGCTTAACAGTGCCTTACGGCTGCGGCCTCCAGGTAATTTCATATGTTTTATCAATTAGAACATATTCCAGGCCGTATGCCCTGCACTGCTCCAGGTTTTCCCTGTTCTTGTCAACCAATGGCTCCAGCTCCAGATATTCATCCTCCATGCGGTCTTCAATATCGCTTCCATGGGCCCTGATGTCAGCGAAATGGGCGCGGATATAGTTTTCGCTGAAAACAAGGCAGACATAACGGATCTCCTGCAGATATTCCGGTTCGAAATCCTTTTTAAAATCAAAGGGGATATAGCAGCCTTCAACTATCAGGTTCTGTTTGTTCTCAATGGCAGTTTTGATCATCTCCCGCACAACAGGCCACAGATAATCCGTCAGCAGCCTGCCATCGCTTTCCGGCGTCAGGGATGTGCGGCCGCTGCGGATCAGGCCCATTTTCAGGTGATCGATGGACAGATAAGGATAGGAATAGACTTCCAGAAGTTTCTGGGCAAAAAGGGTCTTTCCGGCGTGAGTGCTCCCGGCAATCAATATAATCATAAAACTCCTCCGTATATGGAACCGATTTTCATCGTCGTCCCGGCTTTTCTTTAGGATACAGCGAAAGCCAGCGGGTGGCAAGGGGTTCCGGGACAGCAGTGAAAAGAACTGCGGCCGTTTTTTGACTTGATGCGGTAAAAAAGGGCTTATACATCCTTCTCAATATAATGGACAGGGTAACGGTTCCAGTACTCCATGTATACCCGATCCTTCCTGCCGTCAAGATTCAGCTGGTACATTCGGAAGGTGACCAGGATATTTTTAGGCTGCCACGGTTCCTCGTAAGAATAGCGGTAGGTCATGCCCATGCGTTTCATCACGTTTCCGCTTGCCGGGTTCTTTACATCATGTGTCGCCGTTATGTATGGAATTCCGGCTTTTCTGATTTCCTCCAGCACCGCGAGGGCAGCTTCTGTCATAATGCCCTTATGCTGGCAGTCCCTTCTCAGGGCATAGCCGAAATCATGGCTTTCCCCCGCGTCCACGTTGATATAGCCAATGGGGATATTATCTGTCTTAAGACATATGGCATAATGGAAGCCGTCAGGTTCCTCACTGCGGCTCAGATAACGTTCTTCAAGGAACTGCTCCGCTTCCGCTCTTGTCTGTAAGGGGAACCAGGGGAGGAAGGTGTTTATCTCCCGGTCGGACATGAGCGCAAAAAACGCATCGGTGTCTTCAGGGGTGAAGGGGCGGATGAGCAGACGGTCTGTGGTGAGCTGGGTGGGGGTTTTGTGGATATTTACCATAGGGATGCCTTTCTTTTATATTGATGAAGATTTATATGTTTGTGTTGTAAATATTTTACTTCCATTTCATTAAGAATACCGGGAATCACTATTGGTGGCAAGTTTTTCCTGTTTTTTATCCTCAGAAAAATTTTATTTTATTTTCCTGTATGCTATACTTAACCCAAGCACTACATTTATGTTGTTTTCGCTTTTATTTTATATGCAGGGGGCTTTTCCATGAAACATCTGCTCAGAAAATATTTTCATGTCACCTCACTCCGACGTAAAATGATATTATCCTTTTCCTTGTTAATCATCTCCGCTCTGGCCGTGCTTCAGTCCGCCAATACCTACCAGACATATATTATCCTGGAACAGAATCTGACTGATTCCGTTCATGAATCACTGCGGTTGGGGCTATCAAATATTGATTATTTTTTTGAAGATATCAACAACCTGGCATCCGGTATTCTGCCCGAAGCTGAAGTGCAGACTGCTTTATCAGAAAAAGTGGATTACAGCAGTCTGGAAACAAAATCTACCCTCCGCGCGCTGGAACGAACCATTAAGAAATATTCTGCTACAAGGCCTTATGTTCCTAAGGTGTATCTTGTTAATCTGGATAACCAGATTCTGGACAACTCTCTGCAGGGAATGGCCGCCCCTGAAATAAATTGTGACCCGCAAACCTCTTCTCTGTGTTTATCAGACGTTCATTATGCACCATATATCAGCCAGCATACTCCTGTAATTTCCTTTGAGAAGAATATTTATTCTCTTTATACCGGGAACCAAAAGCTGGGCAGGCTTATTGTAGATATGGATACCCGCGTAATTAACCAGGTTCTGTATGACTTTTCGCTGCCCATGAGCGGTGAGACATTTCTTATTAACAATAAGAAAACCGTCCTGTGCCGTTCCGGAAAATATCCTCTGTCAAATGAAGCATTTGTTAATGCCCTGAACTTTTCAATATCAAAAAAAGATGGCTCCATAAAAATAAATAATGAGAAATTCTTATGCCTTACGGAAACCTCCCCTCTCACAGGCTGGACATTGTGCGCGCTTATTCCTTATAATCTGTTCGCCCGTTCAATTGTAATTCAGATGAATCTGACCCTGATTTTGTTTGTTATTTGTATTCTTGCTGCGATTATTATCAGCCGCCCGATTATTAATTCCATGTATAAGCCAATTGGCATGCTGATTACATCCATGAAGGAAGTTGAAAAAGGTAACCTGAACAGCTTTGTTTCCTACCATAATCAGGATGAACTCCTCTCTCTGGTAGAGGGTTACAATTCTATGCTTACCCAAATACGGAATTTAATTGAACAGGTAAAAAATAAAGAACGCAGTAAAAGGCAGGCTGAACTATATGCCCTTCAGGCACAGATTAATCCTCATTTTTTATATAATACCCTGAATTCAATACGCTACCTTGCGAAACTCCACAACACTCCTGACATTCGGGATATAACTGTGTCTTTGATACATCTGAGCAGCGCCAGCCTGGCTTCTGACGAATTTATTACGATATCCCAGGAGCTGGAACTGGCCAATGATTATTTACATATTCAAAAGGTCCGTTATGGAGAGGATGTTGTGGATTATGAGTGTCAAATTACATCACCCGATATTATCAATTACCTTATCCCCCGCTTTTCTATCCAGCCACTGATAGAAAATGCCCTTTTTCACGGCATACTTCCTAAAGGCAGCGGGAAAATTCATACCATGCTCACCAGGATGAGCAACGATATTATAATAGATATTTATGATAACGGCATAGGTATGTCCCCGGAAAAAATAGAGGAACTGAACTGTCTTCTGGAAGCAGATCAATATCAGGAATATGGTAATAACTCATTTGAGGTAAGAAAGTTGAAAAATATCGGCATAGAAAATATTAATCACCGTGTCAAAATCAATTTTTCAGCAGAATATGGAATCCTGCTAAAGGCCAACCCTGCCGGGGGAATTCATGTCCGGCTTAAAATACCTGCAATCAGGGAGGATAAACGATATGAAAAAAGTATTCATAGTTGACGACGAGCTGCTGTCACGGCAAAGCCTGAAATCCGGTATTATATGGGAAAATTTCGGATACCGGCTATGCGGGGAGGCCGCTAATGGAAAGCAGGCGCTTGAGCTAATAGCTACCCTCCGCCCTGATGTTGTCTTTACCGATATTAAAATGCCTGTCATGGATGGGCTGGAGCTTCTTCGTCAGCTTAAGGCGGTACAGAATCCTGCCAAGGTCATTGTTTTAAGCTGTTATGACGAATTTGACTATGTAAGGGAAGCGCTTCGCCTCGGCGCTGTTGATTATCTATTAAAGCATACCTGTGAAGAAACTGATCTCGCCGCACTTTTGAAAAGGCTGGATTCCATTTTCCGTAAGGAGTTGACTGCAGGAGAGGGGCTCAGGGTTTTGCGGCAGGAAATCCTCCATAAATTGATTCACAATGATTTGAGTGATTCTGAAATTCATAACCACATAATAAACGGCATCATTCCAGATCTTCAATCCTGTTATATGACAGGCTGTTTTCAACTTTCCTCATCAGGTAACGAAAACTTATCAGAAACAGATGCCCAGGAACTTTTTCGCTATATCAATAATTGCTGCCCCGAAGCTGCTTCCGGCCGTCTTCTGCTATTCCGTGAGGAAGCGAATATTTACTGTCTGATTCTTACAAATGACACACAAAGCAGCATTGCCGATCTGAAAACGGATTTGAAAGCTGTCCTTACTATGGTATATCAGTTCTTTGAAAGCAGAAATATCAGCTGGATTGCCGGTATCAGTACCCATGCCTATTCACACTGGAAAGATTTACAGGAAGCTTATGGTGAAGCATATGAAATGCTGGGGGAAGAAACAGAGTTTCTCGGATGCAGTTCAAAAATTTTGTCAGCAATTGACTATATGAAGACCAATTATTCCAGAGCTATTACTTTAGAAGACATTGCCGAATACGTAGGGATAAGCCGGATTTATCTCAGTCAGATTTTCAAAAAGGAAACCGGAATAAATATCAGTGATTTTCTGATTCAGTACAGATTAAAAAAAGCAAAAAAACTTTTACTGACCAGCAATCTCAAGGTATATACCATCGCAGAAATGTGCGGATTTGGAAGTGTTCAGTATTTTGGTCAGATATTCAAAAAAATGACAGGCTTCAGCCCTTACCAATTCAAGGATAATCAACTTGAGCAGCATCATAATATCTCTTAAAAAATAATAATATCTTCATCTATAAATAAATCCGGCCTTAAGTATAATAAAAATATCAACAGGGCGCCTTCACTTTTTACATATTTCTTAAGGAGGGATTGTATGAAAAACAGTATTTATAAACGTATTCTGGCCTTTACTGCGGCATCGCTTTTAATGGCTTTCTCCTGCATTGGCTGCGGAAGCAGTCCTGCTCCGTCAGTTCCTGCAAGCACCACTGCAGAAGAGGAAAAAACAGAAGCAGCCCAACCGGAATCTCCGGCGCAGGAAAGCACTCCTGTTGCCTCCGAAGCCTCAGCCGATACAGCAAGCTACATTCCGGCAGACGATGAATATTTTTACGTAAACGGAAAGTCACCGGAGGAAATTACAGGAAATATCTTATTCTGGAGCTGGGATCCCAATTTCTTTACCATGGTTGAGAAAATGAATGACATTTATCCTAACGTAACCTTCGAATTTGTTACTATAGCCTCTGCAGAGGACTATCTCCAAAAGCTCCAGACAGCCCTTACCAGCGGCGGAGAAATCCCTGATATTCTTGCGATGGAAATCGGTATGGTTGGCAAATTCTATGAAATGGGAATCTGTGAGGATATCAGCGCCGAACCCTATAATATTGATAAGGATCTTCTTATCCCTTATCTGGTGGATATCGGCACTGATAATGAAGGAACTTTTATCGGCATACCTAATACCGCTGCTCCTGGCGGACTCTTCTATCGACGGGATTTGGCAAAGGAGTATCTGGGTACGGATGATCCGGAAGAAATAGCAGCCATGATGCCCACCTGGCAGGATTTCATTGAAGTCGGCAAGGATGTGGTCGCAAAGTCAGGCGGCAGCGTGAGCATGATCCCCGGCATGGACTCCCTCGTTTATCCCATGGTAAACCAGACAGGGTTAAGCTGGAAGGATGGGAATAAGCTTATGGTTGCTGAAAACTTCACGGATACCTTCGAATTACTGAAAGAGGTTAAAGCGGCTAATATTGACAGTGGTATGGACATCTGGACTCCCGCCTGGAATGCTTCCTTTGCCCAGGGAAATGTATTATGTTATCCCGGCTCCTGCTGGTTCCAGAGCTTCGTTATAGAACCTAACGATCCTGACGGTGCAGGCAACTGGGGTGTTACCTCCGTACCCGGCGGCGCTTATAACTGGGGCGGCATCTGGTGGGGAATGTATAACCAAAGCCAGAATAAAGAGGCGGTGGCAGCCTGGATGAAATATGAGCTTTCTCCTCAGGGTGCACAGAATAAATATGAACTTATCCATTTTTATCCTGGAGTTAAAGCAGCTTATTCATCCGAATACCTATATAAGCCCAACGAGTTCTTTGCCAACCAAAATGTAACGGATTTTTATCTGAAGGAAATGGATGAAATGACGGTTCTCAGACCTTTGTCTGATGATTCCATGTTCTACAGCAGCATGTCCTTCTTTGCCCAGTCCCTGGATTCAGGAACGGCGCAGGAGCTTGCAGATAAGGTGGAAGAAGATTTGATTTCATCAAATCCTGATTATCAGAAGTAACATAAAGGGCCTGCCGCCGGTAGCATTCCGGCCGCAGGCCTCTCTTAAACCATATATACATCTCGGGAGGACTTATATGAAGAAAAAAAGAAAGACAAACTGGCCAGTTATTTTTATCCTGCCTTTTTTTGCAACCTACTTGATTTTTAATCTGTTTCCTATTTTGTTCAGTTTTTATATCAGTCTGACAAAATGGAAGGGGTTTGGTCCAATGGAATTTATAGGGTTCCGGAATTATTCCTCCCTTTTAAGAGACACCGCATTTTACCATTCTTTATTTAACAGCTTAATTCTGGTTCTGGAAGCAATGATACCGATACAGATCCTTGGACTGATTGTAGCTCTTCTTTTAAATTACGGCTTTATTAAATGGGGCAATACCTACGTGCGCAACGCCATGTTTCTGCCTTATGTAACCGCGCCGATTGCCATAGGAATTATTTTTTCCACAATGCTTGACAAGAACTTTGGCATAATCAATGTAATGCTGCGGGATTTGGGAATTATAAGTAAAAACATAGATTGGCTCCACAATCCTGCCATTTCCAAACCACTCGTGGCATTTATTACCAACTGGCGGTATATCGGTTATGTAGCAGTCATTTATCTTTCAGGTCTGCAGGGAATTTCAAGTGAAATTTATGATGCGGCAAAGGTTGACGGTGCCTCTGCTCCTAAAGCCATCCTATATGTCATACTTCCAATTATGAAACCTATTATCGTGTTCCAGACTACCATAGGGATCATTGGATGCCTGAAAATATTTGAAGAACCGCTGATGCTTTTCGGAGACTACAAGGGCGGAGTAGGAAATGCGGCACAGACGATGAATATGAAATTTCTTGACACTGCCTTTATATCAGGCCAAAGTGGTTACGGCGCTGCCACCGGATATGCAATGTTTGTCGTTATCCTGATTTTTTCTTTCCTGTATTTTTCCATTATAAACAGGAATAAGGAGGAATAGTTATGCAGAAATCAAACCAAAAGCAGAAAAAAATAAAACCGGTATCCGTCATAGTTAATCTTTTCATGGTATTGATTGCAACTATCAGTATCTTGCCTTTCATTTTAATGTTTGTAATGTCTACCCAGGATAACCAGATGATTTTCTCAGGGATAACCTTCCGTATTGGTACGGCTTTAAAGGATAACTTCCGGACAATCCTTGAGGCAGATTATTTTCGTTCCGTCATAAACAGTCTCATTGTTGCCGTATCCAGCACTGTGCTTACTGTTATCTTCAGCGCCATGGCAGGTTTTGCCTTCGCCAAGTATGAGTTCCGAAATAAAAAAATATTATTTCAGGTTGTTCTCATGACCATGATGGTTCCAATGGAAGTAGGGCTGGTTGCCTTTGCGTGGGAAATGCGCATTCTTCATCTGTCGAAAACCTTTCTCCCGCTCATTCTTCCCAACATAGCTAATGCTTTCGGTGTATTCTGGATGACACAATACATGAAGGATGCTTTCCCGTATGAACTGATTGAAAGCGGAAAAATTGATGGCTGTAACGATATGGGAGTATTTATACGACTGGTCCTTCCCATTATCCGTCCGGCAGTCTTTACCCTGAGCATTATTTCCTTTCTGCAGTCCTGGAACAGCTATCTGCTTCCTATGATCATGATAAATAATCCTAAAATGTATACGGTACCGCTGGTTATTGCATCCATTGGGAATATGTTCGTTGCAAACTACGGCGCCAGAATGCTGGGTGTTGTCATTGGGATCCTTCCAATCATACTTATTTTCATTATCTTTTCACGGCAGATTACCGAAGGTCTTGCTGCCGGCGCTGTAAAAGGTTAGAATAAAAACCACACTTACTCGCTCTAATATTTAACGGAGGAACAACTATGCTGCTTTTACCCGATCTCTACCAACTATGCGGCTCCTGCTATGGAAGCTATCAGAATGTATTTGCCGCCGCTTTCCCCATGGAAAAGCAGCTGATATTGTTTGATACCGGTCTGGACGCGGCAGATTTGGGGATAATCCGGGACAATCTTCTGCTCTGGGGCCTTGACTCCTTTCAGATTTCCCATGTATTCCTCACCCATTCCCATTTTGATCATACCGGAAATGCGCGCAGCTTCTTAAAAAACGGTACGCAGCTTCTGATAGGCGAAGAGGATGCAGATGCGGTGGAAAACGGCTCCGCCGGAACGATTCCCTATTGTTATGGTGTCCCATTTCCGGCCTGTCCTGTTTCCCACAGGCTTGTGGACCGCGAAAAAATCAATGTTCACGGTATTGTTGTGGAATGCCATCAGGTTCCCGGACATACCAGGGGAAGCATGGCCTACAGTTTCCTGTGGCATGGGAAAACGGTTCTTGTAACCGGTGACTTTCTTCAGACAGGAAGCGATATTTATACACCTGTGCTTGGAATCCGTGTGGACGAGGAGTATTGCTATGAGGAATACCGGAAATCCCTGAAAAAAATGGCCGTGTTTTCCTGTGATGTCATTCTTCCCGGACATTTCCAGGTATGCATGAAGGGCGGAAAAAGATTGCTTGGAGCCGGATACCGGGAGATATTGGTTAACCGGGGACTGTATAAGGATTAAATTAACTAATCAGTTAACTGATCAATTATATAAAACTAATATATTTTAGCTTTTAGATAATATATTAATTTTTAGCCGCAGGTTTTCCTCTGATTTCCATCGATTATTCATATATTCTTTATCAAAAACAGGTGATTACTACCATAATTATCATTGTAATCGCTATCCTTTCATGATAAAATGTCTGTGTTTAATCGAAAAGAAGTCAGAGGATAGTCTGGTGATTTCCTTCGGAAATAAACGAAGGAGGAAATGAAGCATGAATACACTTGAAGTGTTGACATTGGTGCTGGTAATTTTTGCAGCACTGGCTTACATAGATAATCATCAGGACAAAAAATAGCTATCCTCTACGGCCAATAGAGGATAGCTTGAAACTAAAAATTATACAGTTATCCGAAGCGCAATCATCGGACCCGAAATATCCTTTGATTACTTCTAAATAAATTATGCACTGGGGACTTGAATCTTTCAAGTCACTTTTTATTTTCGCTGCCTTACTGGTTCAAAACCGCCGTAAACCTGTCAAATGCCGCCTGACCTTCCGCCGTTCTCTTATAAACGCCGGCATCCTCCAGAACTTCCATGAATACCTGGCCGATTTCTGTCTGTATGATTTCATGGATGTTGTCTGCCGTCACATTCTCATATCTGGGAAGGAATTCCTCCACCCAGTCCGCATGCTTGCCAAGAACCTCATCGCCGCGGATATCCGCGCCTTCCAGTATTGCTTTTTCCAGAGCGGCCATTTCACCGTCCAGACGAGAAGGAAGCACAGCAAGACCCATAACCTCAATCAGGCCGATGTTTTCCTTTTTGATATGGTGCAGCTTTGCATGAGGATGGTAAACGCCCATGGGATGTTCTTCTGTGGTAATGTTGTTGCGCAGCACCAGATCCAGTTCGTAGTTGTCACCGCGTTTTCTTGCGATGGGGGTAATGGTATTGTGAGGCTCCCCATCTGTTTCAGCATAGATAAATGCCTCTTCGTCTGTGTAGCTGCGCCATTTATCAAGAATCACGTCGGCAAGGGCAATAAGCCTGTCGCTGTCAGGACCGGAAATACGGATAACGGACATGGGCCAGTTCACAATTCCCGCTGTTACATCTTCAAAGCCTTTTACCGTGAAGGTTTTGTCCACGCCGGCTTTGGCCATGGGGAATTCATAGTGACCGCCCTGGAAGTGGTCATGGCTTAAAATGGAGCCGCCTACGATAGGAAGGTCCGCATTGGAACCAAGCATATAATGAGGGAACAGCTTCACAAAATCAAACAGCTTCACAAAGGTGTTGTGTTCGATTTTCATGGGAATATGCTGGGAATTGAAAACAATGCAGTGTTCATTATAGTAAACATAAGGGGAGTACTGGAAGCCCCACTGACCGCCGTTGATGGTGATGGGAATAATCCTGTGGTTCTGTCTTGCGGGATGGTTTACGCGTCCTGCATAGCCTTCATTTTCCACGCACAGCTGGCATTTGGGGTATCCGCTCTGTTTTGCGTTTTTGGCGGCTGCAATCGCCTTGGGATCCTTCTCCGGCTTGGACAGGTTGATGGTGATATCCAGATCTCCGTACTTTGTATGGGCAATCCATTTCTGGTCACGGCATACGCGGTAGCGTCTGATATAGTCTGTATCCTGGCTGAATTTGTAAAAATACTCCGTTGCAGCTTCCGGGGACTGGGCATAGTAAGCATTGAATTTTCGAATAATTTCACTGGGACGCGCCACAAGCACGCTCATGATTTTTGTATCGAACAAATCCCTGTATACAACGCTGTTGTTTTCAAGAAGTCCGTTCTGTGCCGCGTAGTCAAGCATATCCTTAAGGATGCTTTCCAGTTCGCCTGTCAGCTGTGCTTCTTCGCTTTTGTCGGCTGTAATCGGCGTATCCGCATCCTCAAGCTCCTCCAGGCCGAACAGCTCCAAAAGGCGGTTAGCGGTGTAGATGGTATCCTCCGGCTCCACAAGTCCGGTCGCAAGACCATATCTTACTAATTCCCTGATACTTTTCTGAATCATATTCTCCCTCATTTCTGCGGTAATCCCGCGCAACCTGTATCTGTGTAACTCCATAAGCCTGCCGGCTCTGTGTATAAAGAGGGGCGGCCTGGAACCCAGCCGCCCGTACTGATTAGATTAAGCTCGGTCCGTCCCCGATCTCCACAACATAGAAATCAGCAGCATAACCAATTTTCTTCAGATATTCCGCTCCTACCTTTTCGATGAAGCCGTCGATGGCTTCCGTCTTAACGATGCTGACAGTGCAGCCGCCGAAGCCTGCGCCTGTCATACGGGAACCGATAACGCCGTCCACCTTCCAGGCTTCTTCCACCAGGGTATCCAGCTCAATGCCGGTAACCTCATAATCATCACGAAGGGATACGTGGGAAGCATTCATCAGCTGGCCAAACTGTGCGATATCATTCGCCTTCAGAGCGGCAACAGCCTTGATGGTGCGCTGGTTTTCATAAACCGCATGCTTTGCGCGTTTTGTGCGTACATCGTCTTTGATTGCAGATTTATACTGTTCAAACTGCTCTTCCGTGAGGTCTCCCAGAGAGTTGATTCCCACAACCTCCTGAACCTCAGCCAGAGCTGTCTCGCATTCGCTTCTTCTTTCGTTATATTTGGAATCTCCCAGGCCGCGCTTCTTATTGCTGCAGGCAATGACAATCTTGGCGCCTTCCAGATGGATGGGCGCATATTCAAAGCTCAGATCCGCAGTATCCAGGAAAATGGCGTGATCCTTTTTGCCCATGGCAATAGCGAACTGATCCATAATTCCGCAGTTGACGCCGTTGAAATTGTTCTCGGAATACTGCCCGATAAGCGCCAGATCCTGATTGGTCACGTCAAAGCCAAACATATCCCTGAGAATAAATCCGGTCAGTACCTCAACGGATGCGGAGGAAGACAGGCCGGAGCCGTTGGGAATGTTGCCGAACAGAAGCAGATCCATTCCATAAGGGATCTCAAAGCCTCTCTTTTCAAACGCCCACATAACTCCCTTGGGATAATTGGTCCAGTCAGCTTCCTTCTCAGGTTTTAAGCCGTCCAGGCTGCTTTCAATCACTCCCAGATGTTCAAAATTCATAGAATAAAAACGCAGCTTCCTGTCGGCTCTCTGCCTTGCCACGCCATAGGTTCCGATAGTCAGCGCACAGGGAAAAACATGTCCGCCGTTATAGTCCGTATGCTCCCCGATGAGATTCACGCGTCCCGGGGCAAAGTAGGTTCTCGCTCCTGTGGTATCCCCAAAAACTTCCCCAAATTTCTGCAGAATTTTTTCTTTCATGCTCCTTCTCCTTTTCTTTATGGCTATGTATCGTTTCGTTATGGCCGCAAAATGTGCAACCGCTTTCACCTGAATTTATCATATAACAAAAGACAGATACCGGCAAAGTGATATTTGTTGCAAGTACCTGTCAAAATGTTAACTGTTTAATTTATTGACCTGGCTGATGAAATCTTCCACCTGTCTTAAGTATTCTTTATTTCTGCGGCTTTCCTTATTCTGCATCTCCCGCCGGTAGCTGGAGGGAGACATTCCTTTCATCTGTTTAAATGCCTTTGTAAAAACCAGAGGGTCATTATAGCCACAGGAAAGCGCGATGCTCTCCACGGGAAGCGCCGTCACGGCAAGCAGTTCCGCCGCCTTGGTAATCCGGTAGGTAGTCAGAAACTGCTGGGGCGACATCCCCATGGAATTTTCAAACAGGGTATACAGATAGCTCCTGTTGATGCATACATAATCCGCCACATCCGTAACCTTCACCGGATTGCAGTAGTTGCGCTGGATGAATTCCACCGCCCTTATCACATACTGGTTCGCCTTATCCTCTTCCGCCTTGTCCTGCGGTCTGGCATTTTCCGCAATAAGGGACAGAAAAATCTGGAGCTGGCCGTTGCGCCGCAGCTCATTTGTAAGGCCGAAGGTGTTGTGCTCCATCATATCCCTCACGCTTCCGTAAAGCTCGTCCGAACGTTCGGAATGAAAAACCGGATGATGCACTGAAAGCCCCATATAGTTCACGAAGTTCCCGGCGCCGCTTCCGGAAAAGCCCACCCAAACGTAGGTCCAGGGCTCTCTTTCATCCGACTGGTAAAAGGCCAGCTCTCCGGGTGTAATGAGGAAGCCGCTCCCCGCCTCCAGCGGGTACTCTCTTCCGCCTATCCGGAAAATTCCCTTTCCGCTCAGAACATAGTGAATCATATAATGGGGCTTAAGCGCCGGGCCGAAGCTGTGCAGCGGCTCCGTTTTGGAGCAGCCGCAGCAGTTTACAGCCAGCGTTCCTGTCTGTTCATTGATAAATTCCAGCTTATATGCTTTTTCCATAGTCTGTTTTACTTGAAGATTCTTTCATCCAGATCCTTCTGCACCTGTACCAGATTATCTCTGATAGAAAGCTTCTGAGGGCAAAGTGTCTCGCATTTGCCGCACTTAATGCAGTTCTTTGCTTTTTCTTCTTCTTTCAGTTCTTTTTCCCAGGACCATTTTACATGATCATATGTACGGTACATGTGATAATTGTTCCAAACCTTGAAGTTGCCCGGAATGTTGACGCCTGCAGGACACGGCATGCAGTAGCGGCATCCGGTGCAGCCATTCTGAACGCGGGAACGCAGCTCCGTCACGATGCTCTCGATTTCTTTCTCTTCCGCTTCGCTTAAAGGGCTGAAATCCTGGAAGGTCTTCAGGTTGTCTTCCACCTGTTCCATAGTGGACATTCCGCTCAGAATAACCTTTACATTGGGATGGCTTCCCACCCAGCGAAGCGCATAAGAAGCAACGCTTCTGTCGGGATCCATCTTATGGAATCTGTCGTTGATGTCTTCGGAGAAGTTGGCAAGGCTTCCGCCCTTAATGGGTTCCATGATTACAAGCGGCACGCCCAGGCTTTCTGCCAGCGCATAGCCCTTATCCCCAGCCTGTTCCTGAGTATCCATATAGTTATACTGAATCTGACAGAAATCCCAGTCACGGTAATGGAGGATTTCGTCAAATACCTCATAGTCATCGTGGAAGGAAAAGCCGTAATATCTGATTTTTCCCTCTTCCTTCAGCTTGGCGCAGTACTCCACAACGCCCAGTTCCTTCATGGCATCCCATTTTTCCTTATTTACCGCATGAAGCAGGTAAAAATCAATATAATCTGTCTGAAGCCTCTGCAGCTGTTCTTCAAAAATACGCTTGGCATCGTCTACGCTGTTAACGGCCCACAGCGGCAGCTTGGTTGCCAGGAAGAAGGAGCTTCTGTCATACTTTTTCAGCACCTTGCCCACCAGGGGTTCGCTTTCCCCGTTATGGTACGGATAAGCGGTGTCAATATAGTTTACGCCGGAGGCAATGGCTTTATCCAGCATTCTTTCAGCCTCCGCTTCATCTATTTTCCCATCGGGCAGTGTGGGAAAACGCATGCATCCAAACCCCAGCAGCGATGTTTCAATCCCCAGTTTTTCCAGTTTTCTCTTTTCCATTTGCTACACTCCTTTTTGTTGTAATACACTAAAGTCCGACTGTGGAAATGAACCACATGGTATTATTATAAATGATTCCGAACACATTTTCTATAGCTTTTAAAAAGATATGATTCTCAGATATGGCGATTTGTACCTCAGGCTGTCCCGCCGCCCTGTAACAGCATCTGCCTGTCCATAGATACCCCGCGAAAACATCGGATATTGGCAACGATCTGATTCCTTTTCCCCTTTCCTATCTGCATCCATACTTTCCCATAAACAGCATATTCCCTGGAGTGCACTCAAAGTCAAGAGTTTTTCCATATTTCCATATTTCCTTCCATATTTACCTTCTATATTTATAATTCCATATTTATAAAAGGGAATTGAGCCCGGGGTAATTTCATGCTATTATTAGAACGTTTAAAATCCCTGAAAGGTACGAATGATTATGCAGCTGCAGCCAAATATTATATTTATTGTAGAAATTATAGGTACGATTGCCTTTGCCTCCTCCGGCGCCATGGTGGCGGTACGGAAGCGGCTGGATTTGTTCGGGATTATTGTCCTGGGCGTCATTACGGCGGTGGGCGGAGGTATGCTCCGCGACCTGATGATCGGAAATATCCCGCCCAATATGTTCCGCAACCCGGTTTATGTGCTGGCGGCGTTTCTTACCGTGCTCGTTCTTTTTCTGCTGTTCCGCTGTTGGCCTTTCCTGCTTGGCAGCCGTTATATTGAGGGCTACGAAAAAATTATGAATATCCTCGATGCCATCGGCCTTGGGGCCTTTACGGTAATTGGCATTGACACCGGCGTGGAAGCCGGATATGGCGACTATCATTTCCTGATTATTTTTCTTGGGGTAATTACGGGAATCGGCGGAGGAATCCTGCGTGATATCATGGCCGGGGAAACGCCATATGTTTTAAAAAAGCATATTTATGCCTGCGCTTCCATTGCCGGAGCCTGCCTGTATGTAGTTCTGCTTCAGGTAACCCGTTCGGACTCCGCCATGATAGGCAGCGCGCTGCTGGTTGTGGCAATCCGCATTCTGGCAAGCCATTTCAGGTGGGATTTGCCGGGAATTGATATGGATTAGGGCTGTTACCATTCTGTTTACATCCCCGTTCCAGGTGTTTCTTTCCTTCTATGCCTCAGGCTCCTATAATAAAAGCAGGCCGGCAAAAAAAATAAAAAGGAGTGTATATGTGATGGTGGAATTTGGTGAAAAGGTTAAGAAGCTCCGTGAAGAAAAGGGAATGACACAGCAGACTATGGCGGATCAGCTGTACGTAACGAGACAGGCTGTCTCCAGATGGGAATGCGGTGCCCGTTTTCCGGATCTTCTGACAGCGAAAAAAATTGCACAGATTCTGGAGGTTTCCGTAGACGAGCTTCTGTCCGGGGAGGAACTGAAGAAAAGTATTGAAAGGGATCCCGTTCTGTCTGCTCCAGTGTCAAATATGATTCAGACAATACTTTATGCAGTCGCCTCAGCCGCATACTTATTAATGCTTGTGTTCAGCCTGTATTCTTTTTATCCTGCACAGGCCCTGAAAGGAACTCCAGCCGGGAAAATAACGGCGATAAACGTTATTACTGCGGTTGGGTATCTCATAAATCTGTGTGCCCTGGCGGCCGGGCTTGTTTTTTCGGCCCGGAACAGTTTATCTGCTGCAAAAACAGGCGCTGTCATGTGTACGAATTATATCGTTTCATCATTGACGTTCCTTGCGGTTCTCATGGATATGACAATAAAACAGAACGGCCATATGGGCCTGTCCGGCTG
Organism: Clostridium sp. KLE 1755; assembly: GCF_000466465.2. Classification (NCBI taxonomy): domain Bacteria; kingdom Bacillati; phylum Bacillota; class Clostridia; order Eubacteriales; family Clostridiaceae; genus Clostridium; species Clostridium sp. KLE 1755. The sequence continues at coordinate 76,639 of NZ_KE992732.1, read as the reverse complement.
GCTGGATCTGTTTATTCCCGTATTATCTGCGATATGTATCCTTGTATTTTTCAGCAGACGCGGGGAAAAGCTATCTCCTGTCATTATCTATGTGACTGCCGCCGTGTCGTTCATTGAAATTGCACAGGGCTTCATAATCTCTCTCAGAAACATGACGGATTTGGGCTTTGCAGTGACGAGCGTCCATTTACTGGGAAAGGCCGGGCTGGTGGTTCTGCTTGTTTATCAGGCGTATACCCTGGACAGGAAACGGAAGCTGCTTTGAAAAGTGAATGGGAAAAGAGTGAAATGAAAGAGCAGAAAATTTTTTAACTAAAAACAGCGGCCCGGATTTTCCGGAAACCGCTGTTTTCCTGATTCTGTGAGAGCGATAGACGGGGCTCGAACCCGCGGTCTCGACCTTGGCAAGGTCGCGCGTTACCAACTACGCCACTATCGCATTTGATATAGCAGTGACTGCTTCTTTCTGGAAATCAGTCACCTGAGTACAGGAATTAACCTGCTTACGGATAATTCATCCGCAAGCGGGTGATGGGAATCGAACCCACGTATCCAGCTTGGAAGGCTGGTGTTCTACCATTGAACTACACCCGCATATATGTAAAGCGTTCCACGCCCGGCGTTCACCGCCAACAGCGCTTCCCGCGAGATGCCAAAACCCAATCAAACCTGCAGCCAAAGCATTTTGTATGAATTGTGTTTCGAACGAGTTATATATTACCATGCGATAATTTAATTGTCAACTCTAAAAAATATTTTTTTCAGATGTGTCCGCCCTCCGGCAGCTGTGAAGGGACGGAACCATTATGCAGCTTAGGATAAGTGTAAAAAAACTAAGAAGGCAGGCCTGCTGCCTGCCTTCTGCCGTCCCTTGATTAATTCAGCCCTGTCCCTTCCGGATGATCGAGGGTATTGGAATCATAGATCATGGCAAAGCTTATTTCGTAATTGTCGCTCCCCAGATACAGAACAATGTCCACATCATCGCTGCTCCATAGATTTCTGAATTTTACCTCCCCGATGCTCAGGGCCTCACCCTCGGAACTACAGTAGCCATACAGCCTTCCCTTACCCTTTTCTTTCTTAGGTTCTCCGTAATCAAGCGTCAGTTTTTCCGTAATGGAATCAAACTTGTTTATGTAAATATCATAATCTGTATGAGGCTGCATAAAAATAACCGTTATACAGCACAGCTGATCCTTATCATTCATCTGGTAGTAGATATAGGCATCCTCGCCCTCCACGGTATCTTCATAAATGATCAGGCTTTCCCCATTATCCTCATCCTGCTTTGTAAAAAGCTCTCCTGTTTCGTAACGCTGTATCACCTCCGCACTGTCGCCCAGTTTGGCATTTCTGAAAAGACAGTCATCCCTGTTTTCCACGATTAATGTCATGCTTTTCTTCTCTGATTGATTTCCGCTGCCGTCTTTTGCGGTAAAAACAATTTCATAGGTCCCTTCCGCATTCAAATCGTAATCGCCGCTGACTTCCACGGTACAGCTGTCTGCGTCAGCAGCCTCCGCATTGCTTTCCGGCTGATATGAGCTTCCCTTTGCCACATATACGGTATCCTTAAGCACCGTCAGCTCCGGGGGCACTGTGTCCGTCACATGAAAATCATATTGAACCTGCTTAATATTGCCTCTTTTATTTTTTACATTGAAAAGCACCTGATAATCACCGGCCGCATTACAGTCAAAGCCGCCGTCATCAACTATGGTGACATCAATAATATCTTCCGGACTATACTCCAGATATTTTATCAAATCCACATCCGTTCCCAATTCAATGGTATCCTTGCCTTGTGAAATCTGAAAGCTTCCCTTATATACAAATTTATAGATGAAAAAAGCAGCCAGAATCAGCAGCAGAACTATTGCCGCAATGACAACAGGTATTACCTTTTTCTTTTTATTGCTTCCTTCATCCTTCTTATTATTGACAGGGAAACCGCAGTGTGGGCAGTTATTCACCTGATCAGAAATTTCTTTCCCGCATTCCGGGCAGTTCATAAGCGCCATTTTTTATTCCTCCGTATTATATGGTAATCAGGTAAAAGCAATGTCATCCGGGATCACAGTATCTCATTTTCTTCAAAATACATTATCCCTCTAATCTATATTTACCCAGATTTCTTCATTATCCGTACTTGTAAGGGCAGGGGATACTATCATTGCTTTTTTATCATCACTGAGTTCAACCCTGATGGTTTCCCAATCATCTCCATAACGCAATACTTTAATTTTATTACCGCTTATAACTTTATAATCGTATGTAGCCACAGTCGTATCCATCCATGCGTATCCTGTTTCCAGCCGGTACTCGATTTCATCCTCTGAAAAATCTAATACACATAGAATATACGCCCCTTCTTCACCTTCAACCTTGCACCAGCCACGCTCCAGCTCTTTTTTCAGGTTTGACGCCTGTACCGCATTCACAATAACAAAAACCAGAACTACTACTGCAACCGCCGCCGCTGCAATTATAATTTTCTTTTTATTTTTCTGCCAGAAACCAGGCGCCTGGGCTGGCTGCTCTTGCTCTGTACCCGGTCCATCCCCCTCGATTTTTGTTCCGCATTTCATGCAAAAAGATGAATCACCAGGTAATTTTTCACCGCAATTAGGGCACACCTTCTCCATCATATTTTCCACAGCAAATTCCCCCTCATAAAATTCAATTACTTATTATCATTTGCAAACGTGCCATTTCCCACAGGCCTGATAACTGCTGTCATTCCATAAAAATGTTCCTGCTTCTTTACCAATAGGGCTGCAATGAATCAGCTTTATCTGGCCAGATATTATTTTTCCCTGCATATAATGCCGTAACCCAGATTAAGGGGATTGGCTCCTCTGCATACTTCATACTTTCTTCCAGCTATTTCGACTTCATCATCCCCCGTAAATACGCAGGATTCCCCGCTTGCTTCACAATACCTGGAAATTGCCTCCATTGCTTTTGCAGGTGTCGGATATTCTGAGATTTCCTCATACGGAACATCAAATGTTACATGAACATAAAAACACTTCCTTTCCTTAAATTGGGCGGCACGCTTTAACGCCCTGAAGCGCATGCCATTAACTTATCAGATGAAGCTATTATACGGCATATAGTGAAAGAATACTACATATTTTGTGTTTTTCTGATACTTTAAATTATGGTAATTTCTTGAAAACACAATAAAAAAGGACTACGGTGTTATCCGTAATCCTTTTTTATTTTAATTATCTATACATCGCTTCAAACTGTGCTAATAAATCTTTCGGCTCATGTGTTCTTTTAAACTCTGAAATTTCATTTACTTTAGCATCAATAGTTGCAGTCATTTCTTTTTTCTTTGAAAATGCAAATAATCCCAAACTATTCTTTTCAGACCTTAAAACATTTAATTCGTCATATTTCTGCTTTAATTCCTTCTCATATATATCCATTGCTTTATCATAAGCATCATAACGTTTCTTTGCTTCTTCAATATATTCCATAACACAATCAGTTAAAGCATTTCTGATTTCACCATTTATATCATTTAAAGTAGTTGCAGAACTTCCTGACATTCTAATGATTTCCGGCGAAAGAATACCCATTCCAACAAATTCATCATATTGTTTTTCAGAAACCAATGCTAACATCTTTTTATCAATGTTCTTGATAACATCTTCTCTCGATTTTTTCACAACTTCCTTCATCGAACTACTGATATTATCTCTAATGAATCTGTCAAGTTTTTTCTTATCTGATAAAGCGGTATTGATTATCTTGTATGAACCCTCGATATTTTCTAATGTACCTTCATATATCTTTTTCCATATTCCAATTTCATCAGTTCCACGATATGTAGCAAGAATTGATATTGGCACTGTTACTTTTTCTGTGTTTTTCAGATTCTTTTTTACATAATCATCAAGCACTTCTGTAAGAACTTCATCTTGATAGTAGTATTGTGCAGTTTTAAAAGTATCAAGATCACACAAACCCATTTCTAAAACCTTTGCATATATATCCGGATTATAAGGGCAACTTTTAAATGCTTGAATCAAAACACTCTTTTTATCTTCAACTAAAGACATATTATTAAGTATTTCTGATGAACGCTTTATATCATATTCCTTTGTTTTAGAATAATCAAATATGTTATTTTGTTGTAATTTATTTAAAAAGGTATCCATCAATTCAGATATGAACATACCAAAAGCATTTGCAATTTCTGCAAATGTTTTAATCATAACTTCTGCATTTTTCTTTTCTGTTACCGATGTACCTCTTGCCGATAATGCGTCCATTGCTCTTTTATAATCTCTATCGGCTTGCTCACATTGTTTTTTTATTGTGCTTGTTTCAAATGCCGCCAATGTCATATGTGCAATCATACTGTTAGAATACATTGATATTCCTGTTCCCGTAACTTGTGAATATGCAGATTGTTGCGCATCTTCCCAATCATCTAAAAAATTCTGCAGTTCTTCTGCTAAATTAAGTCGCAAACCACGCATCATTATATTCTGATAAACATCGTTATAATAAATATATCCTTTATTATTATCTACTAAATCGCTTTCGGTCACATCGAAAATATTATATTTAGCAAGCATAGATATGACTTTTTTACCCTCTTTACGCATATCTTCTTTTAATTTTGTCTCAACTTCTCCTGCTTGGCTAGTTTCACCACCAGTAATAGTCGGTCTATTCATTGTAACCAAAAGGGCTTGTGATAATCTCTTGTTAATTTTTTCAAACTCATTACAATACGATACATAATCTTTTAATTCTTCTGGAAAAGAATAATTTTCACCAAGAAATTTTACTGTAACATCAGCCATATCCCAATACCTCCTACATAAGTATTATCTGTAATTATACTCCTACAAGCCATCAATTTCCACAATTTTCACATCTGATACCCAAGACTGACATGAGAATTATATCTTTTTGCTGTATTTGCATACCATTTTCTAAGTATCTTCCGCTCTCCATCCGTTCATTTTGTCTCTCTGATATTCTTTCTTCTTTTGAAGCTGTTTCCTCCTCTAATGTTTTTTCTTCCTCTGATTCTCTTTCTGCACTTAGAACACTTTCCTCTTCTTCCAGCCTCTTTTCGTTTTCTTCTTTTACTCTTTCATAATGTGCTCTTACATTATATCCGCAGTCAGGACATGCTTCGGCCGTATCCGATACTCTTTCCCTGCCGCATTCAGGACATTTAACCAGCGCCATAATTCAATCCCCCCAAATCACTGTTTTTCTATACAAAAAAAAGGTAATTACCACATATATCAGTAATTACCACTGTAACTGCCCAGAACCGGAATCGAACCAGTGACACGAGGATTTTCAGTCCTCTGCTCTACCAACTGAGCTATCTGGGCCTGCCGCATATAATATTTTATTTGCAACATGGATTATTTTATCGGCTTTTCTTTTAACTGTCAAGCGTTAGATTGTATTTTCATGGATATTTTGTTACAGTTCAGCTTTCGGCTGAATCAATATTCAAAAGTTTTGTGAATATCAAAAAGCTATTATGGGTACGCCGTTTTTTAGCCGGTGCATCGTTCGTTAGTTCAACTGAAGGCTGAACCGTAACAAATTAATCAATTGCAAAAGGAGCCGGTGTCCGGCTCCTTTCACTTCCCTTTTCAGAACCTTCTATCCCAACTGACAAATCATAAATCCCGGCGCTGAAACATCCCCGCAATCATTATCCAGCCATCCTTTGCCCTGTATTTTATCAAAGTCCAGCACCAGCTTACGTTTATTTTGCGCAAGCATCTCCGTGATATCATGGGCACGATCCCTGCACAGGTCCTGCAAGTAAATTCTGCCCTGCAGTTCTTCCTGAAAAGACAGGGTCAGCGTATCAAATTCCCCTAAAACTCCAATCGGCTCTGTAAAAGCCTTCAAATCAAAAGCTACCTTTGCTCTCGGTGTGTAATGTTTCCTTTCCCCCAATGTCCTCGGCAGAAAAGCGATGCTTACCGCCCCGGTTTGGGGATGTTTGCTGCAGACAAGGAAGGGCATTTCTTTTCCGTCTGATGTGACTGCAGGGAAATCCATATCCCTTGTAATCATCCAGGGAGCAAACTCCTCGATTTCCTCACAATCATCAAAAACATGGGAAAGCCATCCTTCTCCGTCCGGTCCGTCTATGGACGTTGTCCAGTCTCTCAGCATTTTCACGGTTGCCCGATTTCTGCTTTCCCCTGTCCCAAACGGCGGCGCTATTCGCTGCCAGCAGACAGCTCTTTCCACTTCGTTGTATTTTCGCCCAAAGTCCAAAACATCAGTTTTTGTACCGCCCCATGCCGGATGGCGCATAATTCCCATGGAGCATCCCAGTCCCGCCGCCAGATACGGCGCATCTTCAACATTCACGATACACTCGCATCCGTGCCGGCCATTTACGGTAAGCCGAAGCGCCTCCCAGGCCCTTCTGATCGCCGTGCTGTAATTAAACTCCCGTGTCACATCATAGGTTCTGAAAAAATCACTGCTTTCCAGCACTTTTGTCAACACAGACGACTCCGTTTCCTTTTCATCCATGGGTCCGCGGCAGATTGCATGTTCAATCCTGACTCCCGGCGCATATTGTTTTACAACTTCAGTCATCATATCCCTGTAGGCGCTGTCACCCGCATGATATCCCCAGTCAACCTTCCAGTATGAGACGCCTGCCTCCTGACACCAGAGAGCCTTTTCTTTCCAGTACTCTCTTGACTGTTCCATAGAATACGGCTCTTTCGACGCCTCTCCGGCGGCATTCGCACAAATCCACAGTCCAAGTCCTCTGTATCCCAGCTGCGTTATTCTTTCTTTCATTTTACGCAGGCGTTCCTGCGGCTCTCCGGGAAAGCCAGGAAATCTTTCTTCATTCAAAATAAGGCTCCCAAAAGCGCTTATCTCTCCATTTCCGGGGATGTGGCGGGGCACATCCCAACCGTCATCCAGCAGCACATAAATATCTTTTCTGATATGCTCAAAATAACCGTTCAGAAGCCCCCGTCTGCCAAACAAAAATGATTCATCCAGAATATCCCGCAGATTTAACGTATTTTTTCCGTCTTCCACCGTATTCATGCGATATTGTGTATCCCATGTGCACCAGTAATTGCCGGTATCCGCTCCCGTTTCCGGAAGCAGGTTCACGTTAGAATTTTGTTCTTCCATTCCCTGTGCTCCTTATTTCATCGCTCTGTCGTATCTTCCCTGGTTAATTGCAATCAGCTCATCCAGTCCCAGATCCTTCAGATCCTGAATATAGGCATCCCAGTCATCCAGGCTCTTTTCACCCATAATCAGCTTTGTGAGCAGTTCAGAAGAATATGTGCTCAGATCACTGCTGATCTCACTGATTTTACTGATTTCATCCAGCGTAGGAACTGCATATGCCGTTTCGTCATGGAACAGCCGGTGTGTGGGATCATTGAAGCAGTCAATATTATAATCTTCTTTACCGGATGCATTGTTTTTAACACCTTTTTCTTTTGCGATCTGCGTGGAGGTCACCATCTCTCCATTGACGTCCTTGTTTAATTCAAAGCGGGGGAAAATACCTCCGTTTGTCCATAGAGCGATGCCAGTCGCATCCGTATTTTCCAGAGATGCATCGATAATATTGCTGTATTGTCCGTCTACCATTTCATAGCTGACGCCTTCAATGCCGTACTCCGTTAAAAGAATGCACTCGTCCGATACCAGGTAATCCAGCAGTTTTCCAACCGCATCCTGTTTGTCGCTGCTTGCAGGCACAGCATATGCCCGGAATCCGGGATTATAGACATTAGGCCCTCTGAAAAGCGGAACCTGTCCTTCTACCGCCTGCGCTCTGAAAGGCACATACCAGGGATACGCCGCGCCCTCAGGCAGGCTGATTGTGGCTTCCATCCAGGTCATGGTTGTCCAGTCCGCAATCCCTGCAACCTGATTGTTTGCCAGATAAGTATTGAATTCATTCCCGGACATTTTTAATACGCCTGCCGCATATAATTTCTGCATATATGTGATATATTCTTTTACATGTTCCTGATACCAGGGAGATGTTACTGTATTATTGTCCTGGGTGTTGATAAATGTCAGGCCGGTTCCCAGGCCAAACCACTGTGCGATGTCCGTGGAAAAATTATCGAACCAGACACAGATAAATTCATCCGCCGCACCGCTTTTGTTCACATCCTGTTTCTGGAACTCCATAAGATCCTCATAAAGCTCCTCTGTTGTTTTCGGAATTTCTCTGCCGATCGCATCCAGCCAGTCCTGCCTGATGGAAAATCCAAGCGCGAAGTTTGTTTCCATTTCTCCTTTGTAAGTGGAAGATCCAAAGTCAGAAATCCAATAACATTTTTCGTCTTCCAGCTTCAAATGGTTATAAAAATATTTGCCGGCATCGCTCTCAAAAAACTCCTTTGCAGGCCCTTCGGAATGCTGTTCCCAAATGTCGCTGATGGGCTGAAGCTGTCCCTGCCTCACCAGATTAATCTTTGTCTTGTCATCGAGCGGCGTGATCTGAATCAAATCATAATTTGAAAACTCACCGCTGGCAGCCATTGTCTGGCAGGTTGTTTCAAACTGGTCAGATTCAATCAGATCCAGCTCCAGTTTGATTCCTCTTTCGGCAAGATCCTCTGTCAGCTTCTGCCACCGTTTGCTCTTTCCCTCTTCAGCCCAGTCCTTTAAGGTAACTGTTCTCCCATTCGCTCCCGTAAATGTGTAATTATTTCCGAATACGCGCACAACTTCAAGTTCTTCCCCCGTTCCTGCCGCTTCCTGCGCTTCAGTGCCGTTATCCGTTTTCACCTCTTTTGAAGGTTTCTGCCCGCATCCTGCCATTCCCGCCGCCAAAACAACGCTCATTGCAATCGCCAGCATTCTTTTCATTTTCCTTCTCATTTTGTAAATCCTCCTCTTTTATTTTCAGCCTGTTTGGGCTGCTTAACATGGTTGATTATCATTCTTTCAGCGAGCCGAGCATAACACCCTTTACAAAATATTTCTGAAAGAACGGATATGTAAACAGTATCGGTAATGTTGTAAATATAATCATGGCATATTTCAACTGAGCCCCTGACATCTGTTTTCTCATCATCTCAGCCGCCAGTTCCGGTGTGAGAATTTCCGTAACCTGACGTGTGCTCTCCACCAGTATCCTTCTCAGGAAAAGCTGCAGCGGCTGCCAGTCCGTCCGCGGCAAATAGACCAGCGCTGAAAACCAGCTGTTCCACGTTCCCACAATCGTATAGACAGAAATCACTGCCAGGATCGGTTTGGACAGCGGCAGATAAACATCTTTTAAAATCCGCAGGATGCCCGCGCCGTCAATTTTGGCCGCCTCTCTCATCCCTTCAGGAATGCTGGAAAAGAACGCTTTCATAAGAATAATATTCCAGATGGAAAAACAGGCCGGTATAATCTGGGACAGCGGGTTTGCATACAGGCCGAGTTTTGTAATGAGCAGAAACGCGGGAATCATTCCTCCGCTGAAGTACATCGGAATCAGTAAGAACAGATTCAGATATTTTCTTCCCATCAGCCTTTTATATGTCAGCGGATAAGCGATCATCACGCTGGTTGCGAGCATCAGTAAAGTGGTCGGCACCGTATACAGAATTGTATTCAGATAAGCTCTCCACATTTCTTTATCACCGATCAGCATTCTGTATGCATCCAGTGAAAATCCTTTCGGGAACCAGTAAACATCCATTCTTGCCGCAATTTCCGGCGCGCTTACGGAAAGAATCAGCACATAATACATCGGATAAAGCGTGACCGCACATATCAGAATTACTAATAAATAGAGAATACCTGTGACGACCGGATTTCCTTCTCTGATTCTGTTTCTTTTTCTGCTTCTCATCCCACAGTCCTCCTACCACAATCCGTATCCTGTCATTTTATTGCTTATTTTATTCGCAATAAATGTCAGGGAAAAACCGATGGCTGACATAAACAGCCCTGCTGCCGCCGTATAGCTGTATTCACCGGAAATAATACCGGTTCTGTATGTATAGGTTCCAATCACATCCGCTACATCATATGTGGCCGGCGAATACAATAAAAGAATCAAATCGCTGTTCGTGCCCAGAATTCCGCCAACGGCCATGATCAGATTGATTGCGATAATATTCTTTATCCCAGGCAGTGTAATGTATCTGCATTGCTGCCATCTGTTCGCACCGTCAATTTTTGCCGATTCATACTGACTCTGGTCAATAGAGGTAATGGAAGAAATATAAAGAATGCTTCCAAACCCGAATCCCTTCCACACATTTGTGATCGTATAAACGGCCGGGAAAGCCGCCGACTCAATTCTCCAGTTCTTATTCGGCAGTCCGAATGCCGCCGAAAGAAAATTCGTAATCATCCCTCCTTCATCAATAAAGGATATCACCATACCGGCAACCACCACCGTGGATATAAAATACGGCATGTAGCTGACTGTCTGCGCAAACTTCTTAAACTTTGTCCGCTTAATCTGATCAATCAGCAGAGCGAACAGAATGGGCGCCGTAAACCCAAACAGCAGATTCAATCCGCTCAACACCAGCGTATTTCTGATTAAACGCGCAAAATACTTTCCTTCAATAAACCGTTTAAAATGGTACAGGCCAACCCATTCCACCCCTTCTCCCCAGAAAGGCGACCCCGGCATGTAATCCTGAAATGCAATTACCAGGCCAAACATGGGGCCGTATGCAAACACAAGAATCAGTAAAAATACCGGAAGCATCAATAAATACAGCTGGATATTTTCCCGAACCACAGCATGGGATGCCCTGACTTTTACTTTTCTTCCTTTCCTTTTTTCCAATCGTATCCCTCCATTCCAGATTATCTAAAATTTTTATTTTCTTTCCTTTCTGTTTTTATTCTAACTTTTAACTGCCGCGTTCTCAATTTGAATAATTTTATCCCAGTTTGAATTTTTTTAACTACGGCTCCTTTTCGTTGACACTCCAACCGGTTCTGTTACAATGTATGCAGAAAGGGAAAACTACTGGAATTGATACTCATAACGGAATGCACAGAGAGGGAACAAAATGGACTTTAAGGTTTTATTAGTGGATGATCAGCAGCTTGTTTTAGATGGGTTAAAAGAACAATTGAACTGGGAACGATTTCACGGCACGCTTTGCGGAACCGTCACAGATGGCGCAGAAGCGCTTTCATTTATCCAGGAATGCCGTCCGGACGCCATCATTTCCGATATTAAAATGCCGCATATGGATGGAATTGAGCTCGCCAGACAGATTGATGAGTCTCCTCTTTTATCCGGCATCCCCATCATTCTGTTATCCGGCTATCGGGAATTTGAATACGCTAAAGGCGCCATGCGCTACCATGTGAATCATTATATTTTGAAACCTGTCACACGAAAAAAAATAGAAGAGCTGGAAAATATTCTGCTGGAACTGTACCATGCCAGAGAATCCTCCAGGGCCAAATTGCTTGAACTGACAGACAACTCCTACCAGCAGGAAATTGCTTCCGCCCTCCGCCATAATGATATCAACAGAATTGAAGATTTTTTCAAATCTCCTCTGTACCGTGAATGCATAAATGGGAAATATTGCGATATCATGGGAATGCAGCTGCTTTCTCTTTTATACAATTATCTGGAAGATATTCATTTTACGCCGAATGCGCTGAATACTTCCCGAGCCCATACCATGAAGCTGTTTTCTGAGCTGCCGAACTGCGCATTAAAAGCTAATTATGTAGAAAGCACCTATTTCGATGTCTTGAATGTTATACATCAGCAAAAGGGAAATAACACCGAAGCTCTGTATCGTTATGCAATACAGTTTATTGACCAACATTATACGGATCCGGATTTTACAATTTCCTTCCTCGCTTCCGAAATGAATATTTCCCTTTCCTACCTGAGTACCTTGTTCAAACAGTCTTCCGGGAGAAACCTGAACAACTATATCACGGAAAAGCGGTTGGAATATGCGAAAACGCTCCTGCGCTCTCATCAGTATTCCATCAGAGAGATCGCACACCTGTCCGGCTATGACGACGCCGGGTATTTTTCTTCTCTTTTCCGCCGGAAAGTCGGAATGAATCCGACAGAATATCGTAACTGCCAAATATAACAATCCGAGGTTTTATATATGCGTAAAAAAATGTTTTTAACACTGTGCCTTTCCATTTCCGCAATCCTCCTGCTCTCCTATTGCCTCATTTATGTTACCTTTCGTTCTCTGCTAAGGAATGAAATTCAGGAAAAGCAGCAATATATACTGGATTTTAACGAAACAGTATTTACAAACTATATTGACTCCTTTAACCTGATTCCTTTCCAGCTCGTTGACAATCATGAAATCGGGAGTGCCCTTAATACCAGCAGTTCGGACTACCTCGACATGTTTCGTGCAAGAGAAGCTCTGAAAAAAGAGTTTAATAAATACTTAAAACTGCTGGTTTTTACTTCAAACCTGGATGGACGGCTGATCCTATATCTGAACAAGAATATTCCGCTCTCCGCCTACTGCGATTCCGCCTCCCTGTCGAAGGATGTTTCCCTGAAATCGATCCAGATTTATGCCGATACAAAAGTAAAGGAGGAAAAATGGTATCAGCGCGCAGCCTCTCATAAATATTCCCCCTATTTTTTCCTGAACGAGAGCACAAATGAAATCTGCTTTGCCAAATGTGCGCAGAGCTATTACCTATATCCGCCTTCTGCCGAGGGGATCGGACTGGTTGTCATCAGCATTCCGACCGCTTCTATTCTGGAAAAGCTGATGATGAAATCCATCACCCCAAACAGTAGCATTATCCTGATGAATGAATACCACGAAATCCTCTATCAACATGGTTCCACAGTTCCGGCAGATGCTGTCACGCTTTTTTCCAGCCAGTCTTCAGAGCTCCTCCTTGACGGCCATAAATATCTTGTGAATACCGCTTCTGTGAAAAATAATCTATACCTCACTTTTCTGACTCCGTATTCCGATATTGAAACTGTCATCCGCAGTTCTCTGCGCCCTTATATTGCCTTTTCCCTCATAACATTTGTGGTTTTGATTTTAATCCTGTATGTACTGTCGCGCAAAATCACCGCCCCTATCATCTCTTTTGCAGACTTATTATCCAAAATTGAAGATACCAGAACTTTCAATCCTGAATTACTGACGCATTATAAGGACGCCGAACTTGTCAGGTTATGTAACAGCTTCCAAAATCTGATAAGCCGTGAAAATTCCCTGATTGCACGCATTGATGAAGAAAACAAAGCGAAAAGAGCCGCCGTCCTGCATGCTTTGCAGGCCCAGATCAATCCACATTTTCTGTACAATGCACTGGATGTGGTCAGCTGGATGGCGTTATCCAAACGTGAAGATGCGATTGCTGACGTTGTCTCTTCCATTTCCAATATGATGCATTACAGCATCTCACATCCGGACGCCCTGGTAGCCTTACCCAGTGAATTGGACAATATTCAGGAATTCATACGCATCTTTCAGCTGGAACGTCCCACAAAAATATATTTAACGATAAGCAGCAAAAACGATTTAAATCCAGCGGATATAAAGATCCCCAAATTCACACTGCAACCTCTCGTAGAAAATGCAGTTTTACATAATCCGGACAAGTCCTGCCTTCACATAGAAATTGAAATCGCCCTCCGTTCCAACCTGCTTTCTATCTCCGTTGTGGATGACGGTATTGGCGCTGATCCGCAGAAACTCAACGCCTATCTAAATTACGAAGAGACCGACCTTGCTGTCAGCAATGGCTTTGGAATTCGGAATGTAAATGAAAGGCTCCAGATGCATTACCCTGAGATCGGCTCCCTGTCCTATTCAAAATCTCCATCCGGCCGACTGACTGCAACGCTCATCATCAGCCTGGAAAGCAATGGGGAAAAATGACAAAGAAGGCAGGATGAAAGTCCAAAAAATGAACTTTCTTCCTGCCTGCTATCATGGAATGCTTCACTGCGGAGGCGCTGTCAGGGGGCCTCCTTCATGCGATATTCCCCGTCAATGGCAAACAAAACCACCCCACAGCAGGCATTATCTGGCTCAGTGTCTTGCATCTTTTATCCCTTCCAGTCCCGATTTCCATACTCTTAAGATATCTTCCGCCACCTCCGCGCACTCACGAATTTTAGCAGCAATTTTTTTCCGCTGTTCCTGGTCCTGAAGAGTTTTAAGCGTTATGTTAAAACCGCCGCCAAGGGCTTCCAGGCTGTCAGCTTCATTTTGGCTTCCTTCACCTCCCCAGATTTCAGCCATTCTGTGATACTTTGCGCTGATCTCCTCTAAAAATCCAAAATCCGGGTTCAGTTTCTGCGCCCTCTTTAAAAAATTATGACAACAGCAGCCGTTCGTTGCAAGTACGCACACATAATTCGTATAATGTGCCCAAGTATCAAATTCTTCCGCTTTCATCACGTCAAACCTGCCGCTTTCAATGTCTTTTGCCCATTCTGAAAAAGCATCCGGCCCAAAACAATAGCTTTCAGTATTCACGCACATGTTCTGCGGTATTTCGATAACTGCTTCGCGATAAATTTCCACAAGCGGACGGTTCGTTTTTTTCGCTCCTACAAACGTCCAGCCCTCCATCTCGTCTGCTTCTTCGTAGATTTCCTTTTCCAGTAAAATACTTTCCGGTATGGCGCTATTGCCCGTAATATAAAGCAATGTCTTTCCATAATCTTCATATCCCACAAATACACTGTCCCGCCGTCCGGCAATGACTGGAACTGACTGGTCAATATAGGAAATCAGGCGGTCAAGATACAACTCCCTATTGTTCCGCAGTTCCTGATTGGAAACATATGTCGCGTCATACCCGCATTTTTTAAAAAGTTCTTCTATAAATTCTGCTGAATTCTCTTTGCGCCGATACGTAGAAACTGCATCATACTTTGATATATTGCGGGCAAAATGCTGCGTAAACAGATCGCCGGTGATTCCTGCAAAAAACCAATAGTCATAATCCTTTTCACCAAGGCACTCCATTACATACTTTGCACAACCGTTAAACCAATAATTTTCACCGTTTTCATCTGTTACAAGGCGGTGAATTATTGGAATAAGGTTGCTCTTTTTCCTTTCACTCATACGTGTTCCCTCCCCGGCCATTTACCATAAAATTCCAATCAGTCTCTCCATGCCGAATCAGATAAATCTCCAAAATATTACTCCCTGCATTTGGATTTTCACTTATTATTTATGTTTTCACTTGCCTCATTCACAAAAGAATAATGATAATAAGATACCTTGTATTTATCATTTTTTACTATTTACAGTTTTCTCTTTTATATAATGCTATCCAGCTGAAAAACAAAGTAATTTATTTTTCCGCTTTATTTGGAAAATAGCTTATCTTCAAGCTGTTTTTTAGAGTCCGTTTTCATGGAAGGGCTTGGGCAAAAGTAAGGGGCTGCCCTCCTAAAGAGTATCCCAATGTTTTGCAGTTCCTCACTGTTTTCCCTGTATCCGCCCTAAAATCGCCGCAATCCGCTCTTCTCCCACCGCAGAACAAGGGATGATTTCCGCCGGCTGTGGATCATGTGGGCCAATTGCCTTGACATAGCTGGATACATCCAGCCATTTGCCCATCTTATATCCGGTATTATGGGACACTCCCTCAAGCGTAAAGCCCATTGATTTATGGAGGGCATCGCTTTTTTCATTGGGGCTTGTTACCAGGGCATATGCATTTTTTACATTCTGGCATTTCAGTATTTCTATCAGGGCCTGATACAGGGCTTTTCCCATGCCCATCCCCGTGCAGTTCTCATCCACATATACGGAAAGTTCTGCGTTCCACTGGTAGGCCGCCCGCTCCTGGAAGCGGTGGGCATAGGCATAGGCCGCGATTTTTCCGTCCATTTCACATACCAGATAAGGGTATGCGCCGAGAATGCCGGCCATCCGCTGTCGGAAGGCCTCCACTGTGGGCACCTCATATTCAAAGGTAATCGTTGTCTTGCGTATATAGGGTTCATAAATCGCCAGTATTTCAGGCGCGTCCTCCATAACAGCCATTCTCATGGTAAAATTTTTTGCGTTTGTTTCCATACCGAATTTTCATGCCTTCCTTTTCGCTTTTTTCTTATGTTAATTATTCAGGGGAAATCTGTAACTGTTCAGCCTCTTCCGGGATTCTCAGGCCAGCACACGCACCGGCTGGAGCAGAAGCCCCACCACCTTCCAGGCCGCTCTTTTCCAAAAGGGGACTTCTGCCACAGTCACATGATCGGGGACGATATAATTATGTGTATCCACCACAGTGCGGCAGTCCTTTTCGATTTCGCCCATATAGCCCAGGAGCTGTCCGGTCAGTTCTTCGCTCTGGATTACCAGCATAAGCTCCGTATCCATATAGGTACTGCGCAGGTCAAAATTATAGGAACCTATGGCGCACAGATCGTCATCTATCACCAGGGATTTTCCATGGGTGGAGTAGCCGCCGTCATACTCGTACAGCTTGATGCCTGTAGCCACCACATCCTTTTTATGGTACTGATAATCGCTGGAGGCCACAAAATTATCTCCGTTTTCCACGGAGTTGATGACCATTTTCACATCAGGGACCGTGTTGACGATTTCAGAAAGCGTCTGATTCATATAGTCATTGGTCACTACATACGGCGTGTGGATGACCACTCGTTTTTCCGCCCGTTTCATCAGCTCGGTCAGCGTGTAAAATACGTCCGGCTCCTTGCCGTAGATTCCCGTGGGGCCTGATACAAGGCGTATCCGGTTCGTGGGCACAGTATGGGACAGATAGTCATAGGAGCCGTCAAAAAGCTCCTTATAATTTTCCTGAAGAGCTTCATATCTTTTCTCAAGGAGCGCCGTCTGCTCTTTTATGCGCTTTTTGTCCCGCAGGCTTTCATCATCATGGAAAAGCCTGCATTCCGGCATATTCCATACGCCTTCAAAGTATTCCTCCACCTGAAAAAGCGAGCTTTCATGGCTGTCAGCGCCGCCCTGACCGGTATTGTAAACCAGCACCTCCCGGTCCAGGCTCTTATTTTTGGTATCATAATCTCCCAGAAAATAATCGAAGGTATTGCGTCCGCCCAGAATATAGGCGCCGTCGTCCACTATAACATATTTATCATGCATCCTGCCCTGGCTCTTCCAGGGGGCAAGCAGGTTGATGGGATTGTATATTTTAATCCGGATATTGGGATGGGAGGATACTGCGTAAAATAGCGGGTCAGGCTCCATCCTGATCAGGCCGCTGAAGCCGTCCACGAGAATCTGTACCTGCACGCCCTCTTCCGCCTTATGTAAAATTACGGAAAGCAGATCCTTTGTGCTCTCCCCATTGCGCATGTCAAAAGTACTCAATATAATACGCGACTTCGCACCGTCCAGCAGACGGAGACGGTGTTCCCAGGCACTTTGGCTCGTTTCCAGAATCATGGCCCTGTCCATGCCCGTTTCCCCGCTGCGGAAGTCTTCCGGCCGGAAGGAATCCCCGGCCTGGCTGCTGACCTCCTTATATTTTATAAAAGGCGCCATTGCCCCTACTACCAGGTAAACAACGGCGGATACCACAATTATCAGTATCATCTGTTTTACTTTGATTCTCACGCTATTCACTCCTGTTGTTACAGATTGTACATTCTTAGCCCCGCCGGAGATTCTTTCTTCCCGGCGGCATGTTGAAGAATATTATAGCGCACATTTCGGTAAATTCAACTGACGCAGGAAGATTTAATATAATTTTTTGAATTTGCCGGAAGGATGCTGGAACAGAATGTCTTCCATACTGTATGAAATGCGCTTCTGTAAGTTCTTCCGAAATATACCCCTTTTTAACTGCAGCAAGGTGACAAAAATGTAAGGTATATGAAAGGCAGCATTAAGGTATAAATGTTCATTTTCAATTATACTTATAAAAAGTGCGAGAAGCATCCAAAGAAGGTTCGTCCTCAGCTTCATATTTGTGGCTATGGCGGCCTCATACCCGAAGTTGCGGACGAACCCCAAAGTAAAAGAAAAGGAGAAAGAAATGTCACAGAAAGGGCTTAACAGCTTTCAAATCAAAGTAATTGCATTGATACTTATGGTCTTCGACCACATCCACTATATATTTTCCGGGATCTGGGATATTCCAATGTGGTTTACCATGCTGGGGAGGGTGTCCGCCCCGCTGTTTATTTTCATCTCGGCAAATGGGATTCGGTATACAAGGCATCCCGAAAAATATATGCTGCGTCTGTGGGCCGGCTCCGTGTTCATGAGTTTTGGGAATAAGCTGATTAATACTTATTTTCCTCTGCCCGGCGGGGGGATTGTTATGAACAATATTTTTTCCACCCTGTTTATCAGCTCCCTGGTAATCTACTGTATCCGAAAAATACGGGAAAGAAAAAGGGAAGGGCAGCCGTTTATACGCTATCTGCTCCTGATGTCCATTCCTGTTGTCAGCAGCATTCTGATAGTCCTTACAATACTCGTACCCAGGCTTACCGCCGTTTCCACAGCTATCATGGCCTTCGTCCCATCGCTCCTGTTCTGTGAGGGGAGTTTTGCATTTGTCCTGCTTGGCGTGGGCTTCTACTTTTGCCTGGACAGTAAAAAGAAGCTTTCCCTGTTTTATACGCTGTTCTGTCTGTTTATCTTATTCACGGGCCACCGCTCAGGGGAGGGCCTGCTGAGCGTTTTCACCACGGATATCCAATGGATGATGATATTCGCCCTGCCCGTCATGCTGCTTTATAATAAACAAAAAGGCGCGGGGATGAAGTATTTTTTCTATATCTTCTATCCCGCGCACATTTATCTTTTTGCCATACTTGCTTTTTACTGCGCCGGCAGGTAATTTCCTGCCGGATGCTGCTGCAGTCTTGCTTAATTATCAGGCCAGTCAGGCGGGCACGCCCCCTTGCAGGGGATATAGTTCTTCCTCCCCTTTGCATAAACGCCCGCCCTCTCGGTCTGCCCCATCCCGTAAACGCCTTCACGGCTGCCATCCATGGCGGGGTTCACATATTTGGCAAACCATTCCTCAAGCTCTGCCAGCAGAAGCCGTCTGATCCCTTCATATTCCTCTTTATGGATCAGATTATGCTCCTCCCCGGCATCCTCCGTCAGATGATACAGCTCGTCCGGCCCGTAAGGGTATCTGTGCACCAGCTTCCATTCCCTGGTCCTTATCATGCGGTTGGGGCCGTATTCATCCAGAACCACCACCGCTTCCCCTTCCAGGTTTTCCCCTTCCAGAGCCCTGCGGAAGCTTCTGCCGGGCAGGCCGGACGGAAATTCCTCCTTCATCCCCAGCAGATCCATGAGCGTAGGGAAAAAGTCATACTGGCTGTGCATGCTTGTAACCACCTGCCCCTGGGGCAGCGCCGCGGGCCAGGAAACGAGGAAGGGCACCTTTACGGAGGTATCATACATGTTGAAGGGGAAGGTTCCGTTTCCTTTTCCCCAGATCCCATGATGCCCCATATTCATTCCATTGTCCGCCATAAAGAATATAAGGGTATTTTCCAGCTCCCCTTTTTCCCGCAGGAAATCAAGAATTCTCCCCACGCCATGATCCATGGCAGTAATTGCGGCATAGTAGCCTCTCAGCAGTTCCTTCCTGTGTTCCCCCGTCCCCATGGGAGCCGTAGGTATCTGCCTGGGATGGGGTTCTTTTTCGGGAACGGAGTCAAATGGACAGCTGCGGTAGCGTTCTATATACTCCGCGGGATGCTCCTCCTCTTCCCATGGGCTGTGAGGAGCGGTATAGTGCACGCCCAAATAATAGGGCGCAGCCTGCGCGGATAATTCCTCCAGGAAGGTGAGCGCATGATCGGTAATCAGATCCGTCACATACCGCTTTTCCTGATGCAGGACACCGTCCTCCACCATATCCGGGCGCATATAATGGCAGCCGCCGCGTCCGATTGTATACCATTTGGAAAATCCATGCTGTGGGCGCAGGCTGTCCCCCAGATGCCATTTACCGGACAGGGCGCAGGTGTAGCCGTGCCGTTCCAGCACATCCGTATAGGCGGGCATTCCATCCAGATATCCGATAGGCCTGTCCTCCAGCCTGAACTCCCCACTCTTCTTAAGCTCCTCTGAAAGCTTCCCCTGATCCACATTTCCCGACGCGATCCAGTCGTGCACGCCGTGCTGGGAGGGAATCCTTCCCGTCAGAATCGAAGCCCTCGCGGGCGAACAGACAGGGGAAGTACAGAAAAAATCGGTAAATCTTGTTCCGTGCTCCGCCAGGTAATCCAGGTTGGGCGTCTGTATTTCTTCATTGCCCGCACAGTGCATGGCCCACGCCCCCTGATCGTCCGTTAAAATAAAAATAATATTCGGCATACCCTTTTTCGAATTCAATACCATACCTCCCTTGGGAGAAAGCGCTTCGGCGTACGATACTTCTTATGATGCTCCTTCATCTTCCGTGTCAGCTCCTCCACCACAGCCTGATATTCCTCTTCCTGATAGAGATTCCTTCTCTGCAGAGGATCCTTTTTCATATCGAACAGAACATGGTCATGGAAAATCTCTCCCGTATTTCCCCGACCCACATAGGCCAGCTCATAGTCTTCCGTCAGTATCCCCGCCCTGGGCACATCGCTTGGATGAATATAAAGCTCCCTTTGATAGTGCGCCTCACCTTTAAGCAGATCCTCTGATTTATCCGTGCCGTGAACCGCAAAGGGATAGTCAATCCCCGCCAGCCCGGAAAGTGTCACGCCAAAATCAACCACATCCAGATAGGTGCTGCTGCGCACGCCTGTTTCAGCCTTACACGGCAGGTGCATTACCAGCGGCAGATGATATACGCTTTCATACAGGTTGTTTTTCTCCAGCAGGCCGTGATCTCCCATATATTCTCCGTGATCTGTGGTAAAAATCACTATCGTGTTATCCCATAGGCCGTTTATCTTTAAATAATACAGCATTTTCCCCACATTGTCATCAATGCATTTCACAGACCCCAGATACTGAGCCTTCAGCCTGGCCAGATGCCCTTCCCGTTCGAATATGCCCAGAGGGAAATAATGGTTCCTTCCCCAGGTATCCCTATCCGCCCAGTCCGGAATTTCCCTGTCATAAAAGCTTTCCGGGATTTCCATCCTCTTCGGATCAAACATGGTATCATAGGGGGCCCTCACCTCATGAGGCTGATGGGGATCCGGAATACTCACCATCAAAAGGAATGGCTTTTCCTTCTGCCTTTGCTCCATAAAAGAAACAGCCTCATCCGCAAGCCAGTCCGTCGTATAAGTGCGTTCATCCCCAACACAGCGTTCCGGCCGGATGCCGTCCTGTGTCCTGATTACGGATTTGCAATGTCCAAACTCCACCTTATCCTTCCAGTCCTCAAACCCCAGCGGATTATATTCTCCCAGCAGGTCCCCACTTTCCTTGTGATCTGCCAGATGCCATTTTCCGATATACCCGGTCTGATACCCCGCCAGACGAAAAGCCTCCGCGAAGCCATGCTCCTGCATCCCTACAGGGACGCCGTTCCTGTAGGCCCCGTTGGCATGGGGATAACGGCCGGTCATAAAACAGCCTCTGGAGGGTGTGCAGACGGCGCTGGGCGTATAAAACTCATCCAACGCAAGCCCCTCCTCAGCGATGGAATCAATATGGGGCGTTAATACCTCATGCCCGCCGTAGCAGCCCAGCACATCTCTTCTGAGCTGATCCGTATATATAATAAGCACATTTTTTTGTTCCACAGCATTCACCCCTTTACCGATCCGATCATTACGCCCTTAACAAAATATTTCTGTACAAAAGGATAGAGCACAAGCACCGGCAGGGAGGAGACGATAATTACCCCGTATTTTATGGTACGTGCGATTTCCTTCATTAATTCGATAGATTCCGGGTCTGTCACTGAAGGATCCACGGACTGGCCGGTAATCAGAATGTCCCTCAGGATCAGCTGCAGCGGATAGAGCTTGTTGTTATTGACATAAATCAGCGCATTAAAGAAGGAGTTCCAGTGCCCTACCGCATAATACAGAACCATAATGGCGATGATTGCCTTGGACAGAGGGATTACCACCCTCATAAAATACTGGAACATGTTGCAGCCGTCGATCTCCGCGGCCTCCTGCAGCTCCAGCGGCAGCGTATTTACAAAAAAGGTGCGGCACAGTATCAGGTTGAATACGGAAAAAGAGCCAAGTATCATCAGTACATAGGGCGTATCGGTGAGATGCAGCCCTTTGACGATTAAGTAGGTGGGAATCAGGCCGCCTGAAAAATACTTGGTGATGATCAGCAGCTTCATGACAACGCCCCTGCCCGCCATATCCGGCCGGGAAAGGGCATAGCCTGCCGGAATGGTGAGGAACAGGGCAATCAGCGTACCGAACAGCGTATACCGGATGGTGTTGTAATAACCTGTCCAAATCCGCCTGTCGCTCAGGATATAACGGTAGCCCTCCCAGGTAACCCCTTTGGGAAAAAGAAGAACCTTCCCGGAGGCCACCAGCTCCGGGCTGCTCACAGATGCAATGATAACGAACCACAGCGGGTAAAGCACCGCCAGTGTAAGCAATATTACGCTTGCATAGACAATTGTCAGAAATACCTTATCCGACAGGCACAGCCGTTTAAAATTTTTCATAATTACCTCTTTCTGCATATCGCAGGCATGCCTGCAATGCTGCGTCTTTCAGACCTTGCCTCCTACCACAGACTGTTTTCCGAAGTCCGGCGCGCAATCGTATTGACCGCCAGAAGCAGCAGCAGGTTTATCACGTTGTTGAAAACACTGATTGCCGCCGAATAGCTGAACTGCCCGCCCTGGATGCCCACCTTATAAACATAGGTGGAAATAATTTCGGAATAATCCAGGTTAATATTGTTCTGAAGCAGGAATACCTTTTCAAAGCCCACGTCCATGATCTCTCCGGTACGCATGATGAGCATAATCACCATGGTGGGAATAATAGACGGTATGTCGATAAAAAGCATTCTCTGGAATCTGGTCGCACCGTCCACCGTAGCCGCTTCATGAAGCTCCGGCCCTACGGAGGTGAGCACCGATATGTACATGATGGACCCCCAGCCGATTCCCTTAAGCACTCCGGACCAGACATAAATATGCCGGAAATTCGCAGGATTTGACAGGAAATTCACCGGATCTATACCCAGAATCATCAGAATCTGGTTGATAATGCCGTCGCTGGCAAGAAATATCAGAATCATGCCGCAGAATACCACTGTGGAGATGAAGTGCGGCGCATAGGTCACCATCTGGGAAAACTTTTTCAGCTTTTTGCTGCTGATATAATTCAAAAACAGGGCAAACAGTATGGGCAGCGGAAATTCCGCTATCAGAGAATAAAGGCTCAGCGCCAGCGTGTTCCATACCAGATTCGTAAACTGATAGGATTCAAAAAAAGTCTTAAAGTGCTTCAGGCCCACCCAGGCGCTTCCCCATATGCCGTCGGCAACTCTGTAATCCTTAAAAGCCAGCTGGATCCCATACATGGGAAGATAGCTGAACAGCAGGACATAAATCATCATGGGAAGGACAAAAAGATAGCAGCCCCAGCTTCTTCTCAGTTTTTTCAGGCTGCGTCCCCTGTTCTTATTCATTTTGTTACTTTTCATATATGCTCCCATCTGCGCGCTGAAGCGCACATAAAAATAAGGGAGTGTGAAACCGCTTTTTCACACCTGCTCCCGTCCGCGCATTTTGGCGCGAGTGTAATTCAACGGACCAGCCGCGGGGTTAAAATCCCCGCAGCCTGCCCGCGCCTTATTTGTTCATGGAGTCCACGAATTCCTGGCAGAGCGCCGTATATTCATCCACCTTCAGGCTCTCCAGCTTTTTCAGGTGATCCTGCCATTTCGCGTCATCGATGCCGTTAATGATGGAATCCGCAATGAATTTCTTAAGGTAAGTGTCAATATCCGCACTCAGCACGGATCTTCTCTCCGCATTTTCCAGGGAAGCGGTTCCGGCCGGCAGGGATACCACGCCGTATTCCATCTGTTCCTTTACAGCCTCAAGCTTCAGATCTCTCGGCCATTTGTCATCGTAGATAAGTGCAAGGTCATATTCGTTTCTCCACAGGGACGGGGTGACGCCTGCAAAGCTTTCCGCATTCCTGTATTCAGCCTTTGTCTTGTAGCCGCCGTGCTCTTCCAGTACCTGTGCATCCATGGTGAGGAACATGGGAACCTCTTTGCCGTCCTTTTCCACGATATCCCACCATACGCCGCGTTCCCCGCGGCCCCATAACAGTGCCTGCTCCAGGGTGGAATTGATATAGTCATACCATCTTACCAGCGCCGCCGGATTCTTACAGTTTTTGCTGATGACGAATCCGCCTGTCCTTGTCACATTATTGATGCCCACCATCCTGTCCCCGGAAGCATTTTTCAGAAGGGGAAGCGCACGGAAGCTGTCCGTATCGGCGGTTCCACAGTCCCCCGGATTGTAACCTGCCAGCATTCCCACCTTGTTGCCGGAGGAATCCCTTGCCGCATACTGATCGTCGCTCAGGGTAAAGACATCCTTATCGATCAGGCCTTCCTTATATAAATCATTCAAATAGGAAAGCGCATCATAATATCCCTGTTCCTTTGCGCTGAAAGTTACCTTATTATCCTTTGTAAATACATGGCTGCTGTTCTCTATCACGCCGAAGGCGCCCATCATATTGTCTATGGCGTTTCCCCATTCCCATGCGGAATTGAAGGTAAAGGGAATTTCGTCCTTTTCCCCGTTTCCATTGGGATCCTGATCTCTGAAGGCTGTCAGCACCTCCTTAAGCTCCTCGGGGGTTTCCGGCATATCCAGCCCCAGCTTATCCAGCCATGCGCCGTTAATCCAGTACTGGGTATCAATAATATTCTGTGTGGATTCATCACCGGTGGGCAGGGAACGGATTTTACCGTCAGGGGAAAGCAGCGCCTGCGGATAATCATCCCTGGTGCTGAAAAATTCGGTTACGGCCGGTGCATACTGATCCAGATAGTCATCCAGGATCGCCAGCTGTTCGAAGTTTCTCGCCATATCCACATCCCCGATAATCGCATCAGGAAGGCTGTCCGTACTGAACATAATATTGATTTTCTCATCCCAGCCTGAGGCGGGTATTTCCATCCATTCGATATGGATATTCGTTGCCTTTTCCGTTTCAATGACACAGTTTTTCTCGGCGGCCGATTTAATAGAGCTTCTTTCCGGCACTGCTATCACAAAGGTTTCCGGCTCATTTACAATGGGAAGCCCCTCCGCATTGAAATTGCTGTCCGCTTCGGCTGCCGCCGTCTGCGTCTCCTTAGATACGGTTTCGCTGCCGGACTCTTTCTTATCAGAAGCGCCGCATCCGCCCAGTATGGTTCCTCCAAGCATTACCGCACTCAATACAAGTGCACCAATTTTGGTAAATCTCTTCTTCATTTACCTTCCTCCTTTTTTCGCAGCTTTTTGTGCACTATGCACACCAGCTGTATCTGATGTGCCAATCATATCGTCATTTTTGCATTCCGTACATATCATACATTTGAATAATGTATCGCTTTCATGAAAATAATACAGGAATTTTCAATTTTCAGCCTCCAATTCATTAAAAGAATACGGGCCTGGGAGTCTCCTCCAAAGCCCGTTTTGTATGCAGCCGACTAAAAATCCTGTTTCCTGATCTGTTCCCTGTAAGCCCCCGGCGTCATACCGGTCTGTTTTTTAAACACCTCAATGAACACCGTGCTGCTTCCGTATCTCAGCAGCCGGGCAATTTCCGATACCTTTCTGTCACTTTCCTCCAGAAGCTCTCTGGCCCGATCCATTTTAATATTCTCCACATATTGCGATATGCTCATACCCTGATTCTTTTTAAAGAAATGGCTTAAGTTGGAAACGGAGGTTTCAAATTCGGAGGCCATATATTTTACGGAGAAATTGTCCTCCAGGTAATGCTCGTGAATATAGGTGAGTACATCCACGATATTTTTCTTCCGGTAGCCTCCGGCCGCTTCTGCCTGCTGCGGCCTCTCCTGTTCCTTCCTGCAGCTCAGGGCCTCCCTTATCCGCTCCTTCCACCGATCCGCGGATTTCACAAGCCCGTCTTTTTCCTCTTCGAATAAAAGCTCCGGATCCAGCTCCGCCATACGCAGCATATCCCAGAGAATACAGACGGCCGCCGTTTCCTTCACTTCCTTTATCGTATCGAACAGCCCCTCCAGCAGTACATCCGCCCGCAGCGTATCGCCAAGCTCCACCGCTTCCCGGAAGGCGTTCATCTCCACCTCCGGATAGCCCTTTCCCGTTTTATCCAGGCTGCGCAGCGCCCGGGAGGCCTCCCGGTAGGACTGCCGGATCCGGGATATGTCCATGCACAGCTCCCCGATTCCGATATCCGCGCCCATTTTGCTGCACCTGTCCCGCTTCTGTTCAAGCTCTATTCTCGTTTCGTCCGAACAGATCAGATAAACCCTGGCCTCCTCAAAAAGAGCCAGCGGATAGGCGGTGGTAATACTGCTGCCGCTCATCTGCTTATTGAAAAATTCGCATATCTCCTGGTTTCTTTCACTGTCCTGGGGAACAATAACGAAAAATTTGTACCGTCTGTTCACATAGATTCCATTTTCCAGGCAGCTTTTCCACAGTTCATCCCCCTCCTGGATATCCTGTCTCAGAAGCTCATATAAGCATTTCTCCGCCCGCAGCCTGTTGCGTTCCTCCTCCAGTTCCTCATTATTCTCCATAAGCCACTGGAAGGAACGGTAACGCCGCCTGGAAAAATACAAAGCCAGGCCAAAGCCCGTCACCACCGAACAGCCAAACCAGATGCCGTAGCCCTTCAAAAACGGCTCCATATTTTTATATACCACGGCTTTGGGAATCATCTGGATGACCTGGAACCCGGAATCCAAATCCCTCATGTATGTAAGATAATCCTTCTCCTCCTCCAGCCCATCGACGGGCTTTCCCAGCTCATACAGCACCACACCGTCGTGAATGATCCTGGTCACGCCGCTTTCCGGAAACTCGCTGATTCCGAACTGTTCCTTCAGCCTGTCCCTTGTTATGGTAAAAAGAAGGTACTGCACCTCGTTTTCTCCCGACTTTCCCCAGGTATGCAGCGGGCAGACCAGAACCATTTTCTCCTGCTGCCGCTTCCCCACCGCCTTTCTGGCACAGATGGCTTCCTCTTCCTCCGGGAAATCCCGTTCCATCATACAGATGGACTGAAAAAAATAATCCGCCTCATACAGGCCGCCGGAGGACAGCACCCGTTCCCGATCCGGCTGATAGAGATAAATATTCTCCACAAAAGGGAAATTTTCTTCCTTCTGCTTCAGATCCGTTTCAATATCCAGAAAATACCCGGGCGGCTTCTCCGCATAATAAGAATTATACCGTTTATCATATCTGCATTCCGTATTATAAAAATTGACCACGCTCATCTGCTGGTGCCAGTATTCCTCTTCCCTTTCACCATAGCTTCTGAGCATCGTCTCTATCTTCTGCACCTGCTGTCTGCCTTCCATAATAAAGACACTGCAAAACACAATGATCATTGGTATCAGCAGAACAAGATTATAGGTAATCACAAAATGAATGTAGTTCGGTTTATGCGTCTTTTTCAAACCTATACCTCCCGCATACCACAGTCCTGCCTGTGGTACGGCATCCCTCAGCAGTTGGGAAGGAACCTTCCGGCTTCCTCCGCGAATCCCTGCATCACTATGTATTATGAGGCATTTCAGAGGGTAATACAATCCTTTTCTTGCTGCATAATTTTCCCTGCCCGGAAGGAAAAAACGCCGGCCAGCCGGCGGCCGCTCCTCCGTTCTCAGCCGAAAAAAAAGATGCCCCGCCGCGGCACCTTTTTTGTAATCCTGATTCAATTTTCCCGCTATCCTCTCTCAATCCGGTTGCGTATCTCCTGCATCCTCTCATCCATGCTGCTGATGATTTCCGCGCACACCTCCAGCTCCTGCGCTATCTCCTCCGAGTGGTCAATGTCCTTTTTGTATTTCAGCTTATGCTCCAGGCTCGCCCAGAAATCCATGGCGATGGTACGGAACTGCACCTCCACCCGCATGTATTTCTTACAGTTGGAGAGGAAAATGGGCACCTCCACGATAAGATGCAGGCTGCGGTAGCCGTTGGGCTTGGGATTTGCAATATAATCTTTTTTCTCAATCAGCTTAATGTCGTCCTGCTTCACCAGCATGGCGGCCAGCGCATAGATATCGTCAGGGAAGGAGCAAATCACGCGCACCCCGGCAATATCGTTCAGTGTCTGCTCTATATTCTCAACCGAAAGGGGGACACCCTTCCTGCGCATCTTCTCAATGATGCTCATAGGCTTCTTCAGGCGGGCTTTAATGGTTTCGAAGGGGTTCCTGTTATAGGTCATGGAAAATTCCTCGTCCAGAACCCGGAGCTTGGTTTCCACCTCCATCATGGCGCAGCGGTATCTGCTCATCAGCTCCATAAAAGGGAACGCAGATTCCAGCAGCTCCTCAGGCCGCTCCCCTTGTATAATCCGGGTAAAAGGATCAGACGCCAAATCCTTTTCCTGTAATTCTTCCGTTCTTTTCTCTTCCATAATCCTTTTCCTTTATCACGGGCCGCATTCCTGCTTCACAGACTGCAGCCCGGTAATATTACGGTGATATTCTGTAATGTTTTGGCCGCATCACGGCTTCCATAAGCATAACACAAAATATTTTTTTGGAAAAGCATTCTGAAAGGCTTTATAAAGATTTAAGCTTCCTGAAATTTTTATTAACTCAGGGCACAAAGCAGTTCCTCATATACCTCCTCCATAACCTGCGGATCGTCACAATATTCCTGGTTGCTGACAAACATCCGGCCGATTAGTTTATCATACAGCTCTTCGTTTTTTTCCTTCAGCAGCCTTAAAAGTTCCACGTCCTCCGCCCCGCGCCTTTGTGCTTCCAGACGCATCCCCGGCCAGACCTCCTTCTCTGTCCCGGGATAGACAAGGAACGAATCCCCGCAGGGGAAATTTGTCCCCAGCCCTGTATCATTGGGACAGCTGGTTCCCTGGAAGGGATTCATCCCTTCCGGAAACTGATTGAAGCCCCAGTGCAGAAAACCGGTGAGATGGTTAGCCTCACAGCCCCAGAAGAGCAGCCGGTTTTTAATCAGGGCAAAGTCCAGGAAACGGTTCAGCCAGTATCCCTGGGGACCGCAGCACACATAGTTCCATACCTCTTCCCCTAAATCCGTCAGTCTCCCAAAACCTTCCCTGTCCGCTTCAAAGCCTGCCATGCCAGGTACCCAGATGTCAATACCGCCGCGGAAGGCTGCGGAGCTAACGGCCTCAATAATCCGGGCTCCAGGTAGATATTTGCGCAGCACGGATGCTGTAAGATAATACTGCCTTTTTCTGGACTCCAGCGTTTCCGGGCAGTCCACATGAATATCCGGTTCATCATGGATATGCACCATCACCTTATCGTCCCACCCGTTTTCCCGCAGAAAATCGGCCAGAGCCCGGATAAGACGAACCGTTATTTCATATCCTTCCCAGGTATCAAGATCCACGTCCGGCGCGGCCATACAACGGAAAGAAGAAGTAAAGACATCAGGCGAACCGTCCTCACGGATGCCTCTGGTCAAAAGCGGGCCTATTTCCAAATACTTCATGCCACAGTCAAAAAAACGGGCAATCCTTTCCCTTAGATAAGAAAAGTCAAACCGGTATGGATTAGTACCCGCCACGCAGGATGTATCCAATTGTATATAAAAACAGGTCTGGTGTGCCCGGCGCATCAGGGATATATATTTTTCCAGTATGTCCCCAAATGCCTGCCCCTCCGGTTTCACATTATGGAACCGGCAGATGGATGGAATACTGAACCAGTTGGTTATCTGAAAGCTTTCCCCGGGGATCCGCACCGGATACACCTCGATCTCCAGCTTCAGGCTGTACTCTCCCTCCTCCAGGTCAATCCTGATTTCCGCCTGACAGGTTCCCGCATGAATCTTCTCTTTAGGAACAAGGCAAAGGTAAATGGCCGCCTTCCCGTCTTTTACCTCCATAATTCCTTCCGGGCGCGGCGCCAGACAGTCATAAACCTGGAAAGGTGCTTTCTTTATCGTATAAGGAGGCCTTTCCTTCACCGGCTCCATAAGTACCATACCTCCGCCCTGATCCACACCATTGCCTGTATTATACTCCACCGGTACAGCCTTCATTTCATACCATTCCGCCGTAAAATCTTCACTTATGAAGGAACATACCGCTTTGCCTCCAGCTGAGGGCAGAAGCAGCTGTATCCCTCTTTTCCCATTCAACGGGGTAACAAACCGCAGCTTCTCCGGCAATGTCCCAAGCTCACTGTCCGGAAAAAGGAATTCCTCCTCCTGAGTCACCCTGCCTGATCTGATTTTTCCTTTCATACAGATTACCTCTCTTTCAAAAACAGGCGGCGCAGCCCTCCTGTTACGGTGCTGCGCTGCCTGTCTCCGGCATTTATGCCGTTTTATATCAGACCGCGGTTTCCCGCCGGCCCTGAATTTTATTTGGTAATGCCCGCCTCTTGGGCAGCTGCATTCACCTCTGCAATCATATCGCTCAGTCCCTTGGATTCATAGCTGTCCATCAGCGCATCCACCATCTTATCCACCGGCTCCGTCCCCATCATAATCTGCATGAGATCATCATCGGTATTGTATACGAAGTTATCCTTCAGCGGTGTGCTCAGGAACATAATTGCATCATAGTATTTGGGCAGATAACCGTTCTGAACCGCATCCTGATGCCTTGCCTCATTGAGTTCCCTGTACTCCATCGGACGTGTGCTGGGGAATGTCATATCCCAATCGGAAGGATTCCACATGGCAATACTGTTCACACTGGAATTGGGGTTCATGAAAGGATACTTGGAGGCCAGATCCACGCCTTCCTTCATCACAACATTACCGTCGGACAAATCATAATCCTCGCCTTCAATACCGCAGAATACCAGCCGTTTTCCCTCATCGCTGTAAAGGAAATCATACAGCTTGCAGATAGCTGCCATTTTGGCATCATCCACATTCGCAGAAATATAGCTCTCCGACCAGGATTCCGTATCCACAAAATAATATTTCTTTCCGTCTGCGCCGGGATACAGCTTTGCAATTTTCACATCATCCAGGAAGCTGCGGCCGTACAGGGCTTCATAATCCTTTCCAATCTGATCATACAGCCATGCCGGGCCGGAACCGGCGAATACCATGGCCGCCGACTGTCCCTGCAGGAACTTCTCCTTAGAGGTGTCCAGCTTTGCAAGAGCCACGTCCTTTTCAATGGTTCCCTCCTGGTACATATCCCTGGCAAGCTGCATGGCAGCCTTCATATCCCCTGCAAAATAGCCGGGTACAAACTGATCGTCCTTTACCACCCATTTTTTGTCAATGATGCCGCCGTAAGGGTATATGAATCCGCCCAGCAGGCTGGGAAGCGCCTGGGTAAGCCCGCCCACATTCTTTCCTTCCGGGTCGGCCTCGATAATTTTCTTCAGCATATCCCTGAATTCATCATAGGTTTCCGGCTCCTTGGTCACGCCTGCCGCCTGTGCCAGATCCCAGCGGTACACCACGTTCCTGTCCTGCACACTGTAGGAGATGTCACCGTAGGTCTGACGGGGTATCATATAATAATGGCCGTCTCTCATGGCCGCCACCGCCCTGTCCATCTTCAGGTATTCCTTCAGATTGGGGTAAGCGGACAAATCATCGGGAAGTGCGCGGATGACACCCTGCTCAATCCATTTCCCGTAAAAGTTCTTGCTCACAAAATCCCCTGCAAAAATATCGGGAAGCTGGCCGTTTGTCGCCCAGAGCTGGATTTTCTGGTCCGCATCGTCCCAGGTTACATTCTGGGGCACAAGCTTCACGCCTGTTTTTTCTTCTATTGTCTTGTAAATGGGATCATTTTCCCCGCCGGACAATCCGTCCTCAGCTCCCCATATGGCAATGGTAACCTCCACCGGTTCCGCACTGTCGGAAACAGCTTCTGCGGCTTCTGTGTTTTCTGCCGCCGCTGTCCCGGCCTCGGAGGCCTCCGGCGCTTTTCCCGTTTCCGCCGGGGCGCTTGTTCCTGTCTGCCCGCCGCAGCCTGCCAGTAAGCCCGCCGCTACGGTAACCGCTAATAAAGCTGCTGATAACTTCTTCATCTTTTTCATATTCTCTCTCCTTCTCTTTTTTTATTTTCAGGCCTATTCCTTAACGGAACCGACCAGTACCCCCTTTACAAAATACTTCTGCACGAAAGGATATACACACAGGATGGGCAGCATGGTGATGATAATAGTCGCCATCTGGATGGACTGGACAAATACCTTGTTATGGGTGCTCATCATGGACTGCGCCTGGGTTGCCAGCTGGCTGTTGAAATTGACCAGCACATCCCGCAGATAAATCTGCAGCGGCTTGATATTTTTATCACTGATATACAGATAGGCGTTCCACCATTCGTTCCACCGCTCCACTGCATAAAACAGCAGGAAGGTGGCCATAAACGGCTTGGAAATAGGGATAAAAATACGCGTCATCACCACAAATTCATTGGCCCCGTCAATCCTGGCCGCCTCCTCCAGGCTGGCGGGAAGGCTGACGAAATAATTTTTCATGATAATCAGGTAATAGGTGCTTATCATGCTAGGAAAAATCATGGACCAGATGCTGTTGTCCAGCCCAAGGCCGCTTACCACCAGATAGGTGGGAATCAGCCCGCCTGAGAACAGCATGGTAAATAAAATCGCGCTGAGGAAAAATCTTCTTCCTATCAGCCTTTTTCTGGACAGCACATAGGCTGCCGTAACCGAGAATACCATATTTAAGGTGGTTCCCACAATGGTAACGAACAGCGTGGTTCCCAGCGACCTGTAAAAATAGGGGTCATTCATAATGGTTTTATACCCCGTCAAATCAAATACATGAGGATACAGATACGGAGAATAGGTTGCGCTGGCCAATGTATTAGCCAGGGACACAATCAATACATTATAAAACGGATAAATGGTAATCAGTGCAACCAGCCCGAAAACCAGGTATAAAATCACATCAAACAGTGATATTTTTTTCTTCTTCATAATTCTCCCTCCTCTCTGTCAGAACAGCCCTTCTTCTCCCACGCTTACCACCGCTTTATTGGCCGCGGTAATCATGACAACGCC
The DNA here is from genome assembly GCF_000466465.2 of Clostridium sp. KLE 1755. NCBI lineage: Bacteria > Bacillati > Bacillota > Clostridia > Eubacteriales > Clostridiaceae > Clostridium > Clostridium sp. KLE 1755. The sequence goes on along the minus strand of NZ_KE992732.1, from coordinate 43,526 downwards.
GATTACAGATTTCAGCAGGCCGATGGCCGTGGTATATCCAAAATTGGTTCCCACCTGGAAGGACTGGCGGAATACATAGGTGTCGATAATATCTGCCACCGGATAGACCGGGGAGGAATACAGATTGAATATCTGGTCAAAGGAAGCCCCTCCCATAATGCCGCCGATCTGGAGGATGAGCATGGTGCACACAACGCCCAGAATCCCCGGCCAGGTGATGAAGCGCATTTTCTGGAACCGGTTGGCGCCGTCTATGCTGGCCGCCTCATAAAGCTGCGGGTCAATCCCGGTCAGGGCGGCCATATAGATAATGGCGTCCCAGCCGCATTCCTTCCAGATATTGGATATCCAGATAAAGGGCCGGAAGGAGGTTAACGACATCAGCGGCGATACCTGGGGAAGGTGCAGCGCCCCCAGTACCTGGTTTACGATACCATTGGAAGCAAACATACTGATGAGGATGCCTGACAGCACTACCCAGGAAATAAAATGCGGGAAGGTAAAAACCGTCTGGAAGAATTTCTTCACACCGGGCCGCCTGATTTCATTCAGGGCTATTGCCATTAAAATCGGCATTGGAAAATGAAACAGCAGCTTCCCGAAGCTGAAAATCAATGTATTTTTAAAGGCGCGCCAGAACTCCGCATCCTTAAACATGGCCTGAAAGTGCGTAAACCCAATCCAGGGGCTGTGCCACAGTCCCGTGTTGTACTGGTAATTCTTAAAAGCCAGGGTAATTCCTCCCATGGGCAGATAACAGAAAATCACGTACCACAAAAGCACCGGAAGCAGCATGGTATAAAGCATCCAGTCATTTTTCAGATGCTTCCTGAAATTCCCTCCTGGCTTCGGGGCCGCCTTTTTTTCTCGTTTCATCCCTTTTCCCACCTCGCTATTGTGTTTTGCCTTTCTGTCATTATTATAGAAAAATACAGGCCGAATAAGTATGGTCAAATCAGGGGAGTTCCCGTTTCAAAAAATGGATAATTTTTAGAAACGGGAACTTATTTTTATAAAAATGGATTTTCTTTAGGTGGGATCCGGCATTTTTCCATACAGGGTTTGGGATGGGTATGCTATACTTTTATCCATAAGGAAGGGGGAGAATTATGTCAAAGCTATCCATTAAGAAGCAGTTTCAGATCATATTGGGGTGCATGGCCGCCCTCTGCCTGATTCTTTCCGTCGTATCCTATACTGCGCTGGACCGTCTGCTGCTGAAAAATGCCGCCGCCTACGCTAGAAATACCTCTCAGAAATTCGATGGAGAAATGAACTACCTTTTTCAGCGTATTGACTCCATTTTCAACACCCTGCTATTTGACCGTAATATCGAAGGGCTTCTACACACTCCCTATTCCTCTGAAACCCAGAAATACGTGAAGGAGCTGCTTGTCCAGTTTTCCTCTTATTCCATTATGAACCAGGATATCAGCGATATTGCCCTGGTATCCTCCGAAATGTCCTGGTCCAATGTGTATGATGCAGCTACGCTGCGCCGTCTTTCCGCACAAATGGAAGGGAGCCACGGACTTTACAGCTTCGGTTTTCTGTCCTCCCCTCTCACGGATTCCAACCGGTCCCGGGAAAAACGGATGGTCTTCGGCTGCAACGTATATGGTATGCATGAGATGGCCAACTACGGGAAATATCAGGGAAGCCTGATCCTCTCCATTGATTTAAAAAAGGCGCCGATTATTCTTCCTACACAACAGGAGGGAACCACCTATTTTCTTCTTGTTGACAATAAGGAAAATCTTTTCTCCTTTAACTGTCCGGAGGATATCACCCGCAATCTCCTGAAAAGCTGTGAAAAAAAGAACGCCTTAGCCGCAGGGGAGACCGTAGATTATGATACCCACGACTATTTGATTTACGTTACACCGGTTTCCGATATGGGGTACCATATCATCAGCGCTATTGATAAACGCCAGCTTCACCAGGAGGTCCTGCAGACCACTGTAATCATCACCTTCATTATCACGGCCTCACTTTTACTTCTGGCATTTTTCATGTATACACTGCTCCATAACATGGTTTCACCGCTGAATCAGCTTTCCTGCTATATCGGGGAAATCAGGCAGAAGCCCCTGAATAAAGAAAGAAAGCCCCTGCATTTGGACGGCTGTACGGAAATCCGCACTCTGAATGCTTCCTTCCATGAACTCCTTGATGAGCAGCAGACACTAACCCGTCAGCTTTACAACACCACGGTTTCCTTATACGAAACGGAGCTGGAAAAAAAGCAGGCGGAGCTGGAATTCCTGCGCAGCCAGATCAATCCTCATTTTCTCTACAATACCCTGGAATCCATCCGGGACATTGCCCTTGAGGAGCAGGTGCCGGAAATCGCCGGCATGTCCGACGCCCTGGCCAGGCTGTTCCGGTATAATGTAAAGGGCCAGGCAATCGTCCCCTTATCCCAGGAGCTGGAAATCACCATGGCCTATCTGGATATCCAGAAGGCACGTTTTCCCGGGAAGCTGGAGGTCATCTGCAGCGTCCGCCCGGAGGCTGGGAATGTACCTATTATGAAGTTCCTGCTCCAGCCGCTGGTGGAAAATGCAGTCTTCCACGGCATAGAACCCGCCTTACGCAAGGGTACCCTGTTCATCGGCGCAAGGGTGCAGGAAAACAGGCTGCTGATTACTATCCAGGACGACGGAATCGGCATTCCTCCGGACCAGCTTGCGCAGCTTCAGGCGCATCTGGCCGATATCAGCATCATTAACACCTATACCCAGCAGCATGTGGGCATACTCAACGTAGCGCACCGAATCCTTCTTAACTATGGAAAGGACTACGGGCTTACACTGGATTCTTCACCGGGGGAGGGAACCCGTATCCTTCTGACACTGCCCGCCGATGCCGCACAGAAGCCTGCCTGACGGGGCCTCATCAGTCCTCCTGTCCCCCTCCAAAGCAGACCCTATAAAGGAGCAAATCTATGTTTCGTGTTATCATTGCCGACGATGAAAGCAGAATTGTAAAAATGCTGACCGCTTCTATTCCCTGGACGAAGCTGGGGCTTTCCGCCGCGGGCACCGCCTCCAACGGGCTGGAAGCCCTCCGCCTTGCGGAAGAACAAAAAGCGGATATCATTATCACGGATATCCGTATGCCCGGCCTGGACGGCCTGGAGCTGTGTGAGAGGCTGCACGAATCTAATCCCAATATCCAGATCATCCTGATTAGCGGCTATGCGGACTTTTCCTATGCCCAGCGCGCTATCCAGTTGGGTGTGCTGGGCTATTGCCTGAAGCCTGTGGATATTCCCGAGCTGCAAAAGTTCCTCCGTCAGGCCGTCCGGAACATCCGAAGGGAGGTTTCCCTGCAGGCCGACACACTGCTGGATTATATGGAAGAAGGCGAAGAGTCCCCCCTGCGCGGCATCCTCCGGGATTTCGGCTTCACCGCCGGAGAACTGTATATCGCCTCCTCCGTGCGTATGCCGGACTGCGGGGAAGCGCTTGAAGCCGGGCTTACGGTCCGTCTGGGGAAAAGGAAGTATCTGTACCTGAGTGAAAAACCCTTCCAGCGGGACGCCGCCTGCCGCCTCATTGGGGAAAGCACGGAAAAATGCGGCATCAGCCTGCCCGCCGCCCCCCTGTCCCCCGCCCAGCTGAAGGACAGGGTGACGGAGGCGGAATTGATGGCCTGCCATTTTTTTATCACCGGCGCTTCCTGTCTGACGGAGGTTCCCGTTTCCGCCGGCCTTACAGAGGAATTCTTCAGACAGCTGCAGGAGGCGCTGGCTTCGCCGGATTCCCTCCTTGCCTTCCTACAGAAGCTGCAAAAACAGAACTGCGCGCTTTTTCTGGATATCGGCAGCGCCTATCGTTTTTACAACCTGGTATACGCCAGCCCCTTCCTTGATTCCTCTCCGGGAGCTGATGAACACTTCCTGAACGGTTACGAACAGCTTGCGGAAACTTACGGCTCCTTTGCAGATGTCCTCGAAGAAATGGAAGCCCGCCTGCGTATGCCGGAGCCTGTTCCGCCGCAGCCTCAGAATGCATCTGAGGCCTCCTCCTTCATGCAGATTATCAAGTATCTGAATGAAAACTATGAAAAGGATGTCTCCCTGAAAAAGCTCTCCGAGCTTTTTCACCTGAATTCCTCTTACGTAAGCTTCCTGATAAAAAATGAAACAGGCCTTACCTATTCCCAGTATCTGACGGAGCTGAGAATAGGCAAGGCCAAGGAACTGCTCTCCCACACCGATTTGAGCCTGGCTGAAATCAGTGAAGCAGTGGGCTTTAATGATTATTTTTACTTTATTAAGAAGTTTAAAAAGGTAGTGGGGGTGACGCCGGGGCATTTCGTATGAAATGCCTTACCGACCCTTTTCATTCGCGTCATCAGGCTTTTTTCAATGAAAAAAGCATTTGTTTTCTCCATTTCTCTTAACTACATGGCCAATGCCGTTTTCATCATACTCAATTTTAAAGTGTTCCTTTTTTTCAGCCGTTCCGCAGTCCTCCATTGTATATGCGGCTGCTCCCGGCCTGGAAAAGCTGCCGTAGTTCTCCATGTTCTTTCTTGCAGGAAGAAAAGTGGGATCCAGTACCGAAGCCGCCCGGAAATGCTTCATGGCTGCAACATGGTTTCCCTGCATCTCCATCAGAATTCCCAGCAGGTTATGAGGCTGCGCCGCATCCGGATACTCCTTCATTGCTTCACATATCATCTCCCTGGTTTCTCCCATACAACAGTCATTTAAAAGACCTCTTACATTTTCACTTAACCAATCCAAATATTCCTGCTTTGTTCCCGCTATTGTTGCTGTTCTCATTTTCACTGCTCCTATTATTTCCTTTTGATAAACTTATTTTAAAGGAAAGCCTGTGAGAGTGGTGTGAGAGTTTAGGGCAGGCGTGTGAGAATGTTGTGAATTAAAATCATGAAAACACGGCGGCTATTCATCAGCCATCCGATACCCCACTCCGATTTCCGTCAGGAGATACCGCGGCTTGGCGGGATTCTTCTCTATCTTACGGCGCAGGGCGGCCATCAGGGCACGGAGGGCCTGGGTATCGGAATCATAGGAAACACCCCAGACCTCCTTCAGCAGGTAGCCGCTGGTCAGCACCTTGCCTGCATTTTTCATAAGCAGAGACATCAGGCTGAATTCCATGGGGGTCAGGTGCAGCGGTTCACCGTCCAGGGAAGCGGTATGCTTTTCCACGTCCAGCTCCAGACCTCCCACCCGGTACACCGACTGCGGGCGGGGGAGCCCCTGACGGTAAAGGTGGCGCAGCGCCACACGGATGCGCGCCAACAGCTCCGTTGCAGAGAAGGGCTTGGTCAGATAGTCATCCGCGCCCATATCCAGCACAGCGGCCTTCTCCCTGTCCTGATCCCTGGCGGATACGATGATGACAGGCATTTCCGACCACTCCCTTACCTTTTTCAGCACCTCCCCGCCATCCATGTCGGGAAGGCCCAAATCCAGGAGCATCATGTCCGCCGGCTCCGCCAGCAGCTGCTTCATAGCCGTTGCCGCATTCCCTGCGGTGATGCACCGGAAGCCCTCCGCCTTCAGCGCATAACAGATAAAATTCCTGATCTGTATATCATCCTCCACCACCAGAATCATCTCATGATACTGCTCCATTGCCCTGCTCCTTTCCGTCCTTAACAGCTTCCTCCCCCGCCGTATCCGTTTTCAGGGGCAGGGTAAAAATAAATTCCGCCCCCGGGCCGTCCGTTCTGTTATGGGCCTCCATCCTCCCGCCGTGCTGGCGGACTATGGATTCGCTGATGGTCAGGCCCAGCCCGATTCCCTTCCGGGAATCCACCGGCTTGATCTGCGAGGTATAAAAGGTCTGGAAAATATTCGGCAGATCCTCCGCAGCAATGCCCTCTCCTCTGTCCGCTACGGTGAATACGGCATTTTCTCCCCGGCTGTCCTTTTTTACCGTCACCCTGATTTCCTGCGTCGCATCGGTATGCTTTACCGCATTATCCAGTAGATTAATCAGCACCTGCATAATCAGCCTGGCATCCATGGGCACCATAAGCACCTCCTCCGGCGCCTCCACCTGAATTTCATGCTCCGGCGCCCTGCCGGCCATCCGGGCCACCGCGCCGCCTACAATTTCCTCTGCCGCCTCCTCCTGACTGCGGATCACCATCCGTCCTTCCTGCAGCCTTGTAAGGCCGAGGATGTTTTCCACCATGCCGTGGAGCCAGACGGCATCCTTATGGATCCCCAAAGCCAGCTCAAAGCGGGGATCCTCTCTGCGGGACATATCCATAATCATTTCCGACGTACCCATAATCCCTGAAAGCGGCGTGCGCAGATCATGGGATATGGCCCGGAGAAGATTTCCCCGGTATCTTTCCTGCTGCATCTGCTGCTGGGAGGCTGCCTGCTCCCTGACCGCCAGTATCCGATCCATGGCCAGAGCCACACACTCCAGCATGGAATGAAGAAAAACCATCTGCGCATCATCAAAGCCGGCCGCTTTTTCCGCCGGAATCCGTACCACGCCCAGAATCCCCTGCCCGCCGTAAACGGGCCAGTCATAAAATTCCGGGCCGACAGCAAAGGACGTATGCAGCTGCCCCAGCCTTTTCTTCAGCTCCTCTTCGCCCTCCAGCCTTTTGCTGACAAGCGCTCCTTCCTCCGTCCGCTGCAGGAAGGTCTTTTCCGGGCTTCCCTTTTCATCATAACACAGGCAGGCAGCCTGGCAGCCAAGCAGATCACTGATAATTACGACCGCGGTTTCCGCCGCATCCGAAAGCTCCTTCGCCTCCGTCAGACGGCTGGTAAGGCGGTATAGGGCCTGCGTTTCCCGCTCCTTTTCCAGCGCCCTTTCGGCGTTTTCCTTCTCCCTGGAGGTGAGCGTGCTCGTCACGAAGGCCACCACTGTCATGACCGCAAAGGTAACCATATAGCCCGCATCATAAAACTGAAGGGAATGGTAAGGCTTTGTGAAAAAATAATTGAAGGTGAGAGTTGCCGCCACCGAGGCCAGAATTCCCCAGAAATAGCCTCTGGTGAGGCTGGAGGTGATAAATACGGCCAGGATATATAGAAGCACCACATTTGTTTCCTTAAAGCCTATTTTACGAAACAGCAATCCCACCAGCGTGGCCGACAGCAAAAACACCGCAGTTTCCAACGTATAAAGCGGCCACAGCCGCCCATCCCTTCCGCCAGGCCCCGCCTGCTCCTCTTTCCTGCTCATAAAAACCCCTTTCCGGCCTACAACCGGTTCATTTTATAACCGATTCCCACCCTGGTCTGGATGTAGCGGGGATTTTCCCTGTCCGGCTCGATCTTTTTGCGCAGGGTTGCCATATAGACGCGCAGGGAAGGGATATCGCTCACATTTACATTTTCCCATACCTTGTTCACCAGATACTGATGGGTGAGCACCTTGCCCACGTTTCTCGCCAGCTCGCACAACAGCCTGTATTCAATGGGAGACAGATGCAGCTCTTTCTCTCCCATATGGACCTCCGCCGCCGCAAAATCTATTTTCAGATCCCCGTTGGTAAAAACAGTGGTTACCTGCCCGTTTTCAGACTGTATGTAGCTGATGCGCCGGAAGGTGGAACGCAGCCTTGCCAGCAGCTCCTCCACGCTGAAGGGCTTGGTGAGGTAATCGTCCGCACCCGCATCAAGCGCTTCTATTTTATCCTGATCCTCCGTGCGCGCGCTGATAACTATAATCGGGACCGAAGACCAGCTCCTGACCCTGCGTATAATCTCCACGCCGTCCATATCCGGCAGACCCAGATCCAGAAGAATGATTTCCGGGCTGTGGGAGGTGATTTCCATCAGGGCCTGCGCCCCGTTGGATGCCTTTTCATAATGATAGCCCTGGGTTTCCAGGGTAGTCGCAATCAGATTGGAGATTGCCTTTTCATCCTCCACAATCAGAAGGTTATGTTTTGTTTCCATACTTCAAACGCACCTTTCCTTCCGCAGGCGCCTCTTTTTACAGAGCCGCCTGCGAAATATCCCTGCCCAAATCCTCCGCCTTCAAATCAAACAGAAAACAGGTCCCCCGGGGGACATTGTCCCGTACCTCCAGCCGGCCTCCGTGCGCCTCCACAATGGAACGGCACAGGGAAAGCCCTACCCCCATGCTGCGCGTACCATCCGCCGCCTGGTATTCTCCTGTGTAAAAAAGGTCGAATACCTTTTCCTTTCTGTCATCGGGAATCCCCTGCCCGTCGTCCGCAATATTCACATAGATCCTGTCACCCAGCTTTTTTGCGGAAATATCGATATGGGAATCCTCCGGCGTATATTTGATGGCATTGTCCACAATATTCATGATCACCTGCATGATCAGCCTGGCATCCATCCAGGCCATTAGAAATTCGTCCTCCAGGCGGACCTGTATCTTATGCCCGCGCAGCCTCCTCCGGATATGGTTAAGCGCCTCGTCAATCACATCCTCCAGCAGCTCCGGCTGCAGCTTCAGCTCCATGCTGCCGTTTTCAATCTTCGTTACGGACAGCAGGTTCTCCACCAGGTTATACAGCCACACGGAATCATCGTAAATATCCTCATACAGCTTTTGCTTCTGCTCCCGGCTCAGGCTGTCCCCCCGGTCCATCAACATACCCGAATTGCCGGAAATGCTTGTAAGGGGCGTCCGCAAATCATGGGAAATGCTCCGGAGAAGATTGCTGCGCAGCTGCTCCTGCTTAATGCGCAGCCGCGCCTGGTTACGATCCTCCATGCTCTTTTCCTTTTCCAGCGCCAGCGCCGCCTCGTTCAGCATGGCGTTCAGTATGCTTTCATCAAAGGCAGGCAGGAAGCCTTCCCCCAGGCAGATGCCCACCACGCCATATACTGCGTTGGCGCTGCGTACCGCCAGGTACAGCCCCTTCGCGCCGGGAAGGGTTCCTGTGGATGCCCCTGCATGCTTATTATTCCTGAAGCTCCAGGAGGCAACCGCCGTCTCATCCGGGGAAAGCAGCTCCTGGATATGGCTGTTTTTTTCCCTGGGAAAACAGTATGGCCTGACGCCCTCCCCGGGTTCTCCCGCATAATATACCACATCCCGGTTCAGGAGCTTTACCAGCTGCTCCGCCACCGTTTCCGCAATTGCCGCCTCTCCGGAGGCCATCTGCAGCTTCCGGCTGGTATCCAGGAGTATTTCCATCCTCCATGCCTTTTTTACGGCCTGCCTGCCGTAGGATTTCACCCTTTTTGCCAGGAAAGCAGTGATAAAGCCGGCCAGGAACATGATTAAAAAGGTAATCATATATCCCGGATCGCTGACGCGCAGGGAATGATAGGGATAGGTAAAAAAAATGTTGAAGCATGCCACGCTCAGCACCGAGGCCAGAATATTATATATCTGATTTTCTGTAATCAGGGCGATCAGAAGCACTCCCAATATATATATGGTTACAATGTTGGCTTCATCAATGCCAAGCAGCCGGAACAGATACGCCAGGATGGTGGAGGCGGCCAGAATTGCGGCCATCAGCAACGTATCCCGCAGATAATTCTGTCCCTTTGCCGCTATCAGCCTTTCCAGATGTTTTTTCCGCTGATATTTCTGTGTATAATTGTCCGGAATCAGGTAGACCTCCAGCCTGGGCACCAGCGCAGTAAGCTGATCCGCGAAATTCACATTCTGAGAAAAAAGCCGCCGCTTCGTATAGCTTCTTCCCAGAACGATCTTGGACACGCCGGAAATCCTGGCATATTCCGCTATCTGCCTGGTAATGTCCCCACCATACAGGGTTACCGCCCTGGCCCCCAGCTGCTCTGCCAGCCGCTGGTTCATGCGGAGCCGCAGCGCATCCTCTTCCGCCATCCCCTCACCGCCGGGCATCTCCACATGCACAGCCGTAAACCGGGCGCGGAAGGCATTGGCCATCCTTGCCGCCGCCCTTATGACCTTGGCGTTGGAGGGCGATGAGGACAGACACACCAGGATATGCTCCCCCGTATAATATTCGCTGTCCCGGTTCTGTTCCCGGTTCCTCTCCGTCACCCGGTTCACCCTGTCGGCGGTTCTGCGAAGCGCTATTTCCCGCAGCGCCGTCAGATTGTCTATCGTGAAAAAATGATCCATGGCGTTATCCGCCTGCCCGGGCCGGTAAACCTTTCCCTCCTTCAGCCGTTCCAGCAGTTCCTGGGGTTCGATATCCACCAGCTCCACCTGATCCGCCCTGTCAAATACAAAATCCGGGATTCTTTCCTGCACCGTAATCCCGGTGATGGATGCCACAATATCATTCAGGCTTTCCAGATGCTGTACATTCACGGTCGTATACACGCTGATTCCCGCCTTCAGCAGCTCCTGGATATCCTGATACCGCTTGGTATGCCGGCAGCCCGCCGCATTGGTGTGGGCCAGCTCATCCACCAGAAGCAGCTGGGGATGCCTGCAAAGCGCCCCATCCAAATTAAATTCCTTCAGCAGGATATTTTTATAGGGCAGCTCCAATACGGGCAGCTGTTCCAGCCCGTTCAGCAATGCCATGGTTTCCGGGCGGGCATGAGGCTCTATGTAGCCCGCCGCCACGTCGATTCCCGACTCCGCCGCCTGACGGGCCGCCTCCAGCATAGCGTAGGTTTTCCCCACACCCGCTGCATAGCCGAAAAATATTTTCAGTTTTCCCTGATTTTCCCTTGCTTCCTCTTCCTTTACCTGCTCCAGAAGCTTATCGGGATTCGGTCTGTTTTCATCCATTCCGTCTATTCTCCTTAGCTGAAAACGGCTGTTCCTGAAATCACAGTAAGCCGGCAGTCCCGGGACTGTCGGCGCTGCTTCCTCATTCTGTGAGAATTCCGTCAAGAGCCAGATTTACTTCAAGCACATTCACAGTTTTCTCTCCCAGTATACCAAGGAACCTGCCGTTTGTATACTTTGCAATCACCTCTCTGACTTTCTCCTCCGGAATGTCCCTGGCCTGGGCAATCCGCGGCACCTGATACTCTGCGGCCGCCGGTGATATATGGGGATCAAGGCCGCTGCCGGAGCAGGTAACCAGCTCCACCGGGATGGCATCCATATCCGCATCCGGGTTTGCCTCCCGGATCATGGCTACTCTTTCGGCGGTCATTTTTTCAAATTCCTCCCCGGCGGGGGACTTGTTGGAAGCGCCCGCATACATCAGCGGATTCCCCTCCTCATCCTGATAAGTGGATACATCCAGAATCATGATTCTTCCCCAGAGGTGCTCCGGATCCGTAAACTGCTGTCCCAGCAGCCCGCTTCCGTACTTAACCCCATTTACCTCTATTATGCTGCCATTGGCCTTATCTTTGAAAAAAAGTGCGGATATCCCGGTCATGGCCAGCGTGTACAAAAGACCGCACAAAATCATCATTATCAAAAACAGCAGGGCGCTTTTCCCTGAAATTTTTCTGAAATCCTTCATTCCTGTCATCCTCCTACTTACTTTGCGCTGCAAAATATGAGCCTTCCTTTGCCTTTTTCCTAGGCAAACAGCCCGCAAGCCGTCAGCATCATATCGATCAGCTTGATACAAATAAAGGGGGCGATAATTCCGCCTGCCCCGTAAACAAGCAGGTTCCGGGAAAGCAGCTTCCCTGCGGATACCTCTCTGTATTTAACCCCCTTAAGCGCCAGCGGTATCAGCGCCACGATGATCAGGGCGTTGTAAATAATCGCAGAAAAGATTGCGCTCTGTGCGCTGTGCAACCCCATGATATTAAGCGCCGCCAATCCGGGATACAGCCCCATGAACAGGGCCGGTATAATTGCAAAATACTTGGCCACATCATTGGCAATACTGAAGGTAGTCAGGCTGCCTCTGGTCATCAGCAGCTGTTTGCCGATTCTTACAATGTCAATCAGCTTGGTGGGCGAGCTGTCCAGATCCACCATGTTGCCCGCTTCCTTTGCCGCCTGGGTACCTGTATTCATGGCTACCGCCACGTCCGCCTGGGCCAGCGCCGGCGCATCATTGGTGCCGTCGCCGGTCATGGCAACCATATGTCCCCCGGCCTGCAGCTTCCGGATCATGGCCAGCTTTCCTTCCGGTGTTGCCTCTGCGAGGAAATCATCCACACCTGCTTCCGCCGCAATCGCCGCAGCGGTCAGCGGATTGTCGCCTGTAACCATCACTGTCCGGATGCCCATCTTTCTCAGGTCGGCAAATTTCTCCTTTACTCCCGCCTTAATGATATCCTTCAGATAAATCACGCCGAGAATGATATGATCCTTCGATACCACCAGCGGCGTGCCGCCCTGGCTGGCAATTCTCTTCACCACATCGCCGCATTCCCCACTGTAAATCCCGCCATGCGCCTCCACATATTCCTTCATGGAATCGGCCGCGCCCTTGCGGATTTCGGAACCTTTCGTATTTACGCCGCTCATTCTTGTTTTGGCGGTAAAGGGGATAAATTCCATAGGGGCCTCCGACAGGTTTCTTCCGCGGATGCCGAATTTTTCCTTCGCCAGGATTACCACGCTTCTGCCCTCCGGTGTTTCATCGGGAAGGGAAGCCAGCTGCGCCGCATCCGCCAGCTCCTGCGCCGTATGGCCGTCCACCGGGATGAATTCACTGGCCTGCCGGTTACCCAGGGTAATGGTGCCCGTTTTATCCAGCAGCAGTGTATCCACATCACCGGCCGCCTCAATGGCACGGCCGCTCATCGCAAGCACATTTGCCTCATTCAGACGGCTCATGCCCGCAATGCCGATGGCGGAAAGCAGCGCGCCTATGGTTGTGGGAGCCAAGCAGACAAGAAGCGCCACAAGCGATGTCACGGAGGTGGGGTTTTCCACCCCCATCTGCTTTGCCGAAAACAGGGAATACGCATACAAGGCCATAACTACCAGGATAAATATGATGGACAAGGCAACCAGGAAAATCTCCAGCGCAATTTCATTGGGGGTTTTCTTTCTTGCCGCGCCTTCTACCATGGCGATCATTTTATCCAGGAAGCTCTGTCCGGGATCGCTGGTAATTCTTATCACAATCCAGTCGGAAAGGACTCTCGTTCCTCCGGTGACCGCGCTCCTGTCACCCCCGGCTTCCCTGACCACCGGCGCTGATTCCCCGGTAATGGCGCTTTCATCCACGGAGGCTGCGCCTTCAATTACCTCACCGTCACCGGGTATCTGTTCCCCGGCCCTGACGATTACGATATCCCCTTTTAAGAGCTTTGCTGACGCAACGTCTGTGATCTGATCCTTCTTTTGGGGGGAAGGGATTTTATGCGCCTCCACATCCTGCTTTGCAGCCCGCAGGGAGTCCGCCTGGGCCTTGCCCCGGCCCTCCGCAATGGCTTCGGCAAAGTTGGCAAACAATACGGTAATCCAGAGAATAACCGTAATGCCCAGGATATAGACCGGCGCCGCATCCCTGATTCCAAACAGGGATACGAGCCACAGCACCGTGGTCAGAACCGCCGACACAAATACCAGGAACATTACCGGATTTTTCAGCTGTGCCGATGGCGCCAGCTTCAGGAATGCATCCCTGAAGGCCCGCAGGACCATTTTTCTATCGTGAAGGGCACTTTTTGTTTTAATTCCGCTGCTCATTTCTGTTACCTCCATATTAAATAAAATAACTGTTCAGGATGGCGCATCTCTCAGCCTGCCATCTGAAAATATTCCGCAATCGGCCCCAGCGCCAATGCCGGGAAGAAGCTCAGGGCGCCCACCAGAAGTACCACGAATATCAGAAGAAATACAAACAGCCCGTTACAGGTGGAAAGGGTTCCTGCCGTTGCAGCCACCTTTTTCTTTTTAGCCATGCTGCCCGCCACCAGAAGCATGGCCGCCATGGGGATGAACCTCGCGCCCAGCATAACCAGGCCAATGGATACGTTAATAAAAGGGGTGTTTGCATTGAAGCCGGCAAAGGCGGAACCATTGTTTCCTCCGGCCGAGGAATAGGCATAAAGCACCTCCGACAAGCCATGCGCCCCGGTATTATTCAGACTGTCCGCCGTGGAAGGGAGGAGCGTTGCAATACCGCTGCCTGCCAGAATTACAAGCGGTGTGGCCAGACAGCAAAGCACAGCCATTTTCATTTCAAAGGGTTCGATTTTCTTTCCCAGATATTCCGGCGTGCGCCCTACCATCAGCCCTGCTATGAAAACGGCGAGGATGGCAAATGCAAGCATGCCGTAAAGTCCGCAGCCAACGCCGCCGAATACCACCTCTCCCAGCTGCATGAGGAGCATGGGCACCAGGCCGCCGACAGGCGTATAGGAATCATGCATGGAATTTACGGAACCATTGGAGGCCGCAGTGGTCCAGGCTGCCCAGGTCACGGATGTGGCAATGCCGAAGCGTGTTTCCTTCCCTTCCATATTTCCGCCGGCTGTCCCGTCCGTACTGTCCACAGCCACCGCGCCGTCCTGCGCCAGCTGAGGCGTCCCGTTGTGTTCATTTACCGCACAAACAGCTAAAGCTGCCGTCAGAAGGATAAACATGGCGGCAAATATCGCATAGCCCTGTCTTTTATCCTTTACATTCCTTCCGAAGGTAAAGCAGAGCGCCACCGGTATCAGAAGCAGATAAAGCATTTCAATCAGGTTGCTGAAAATCGTGGGATTTTCAAAGGGATGGGTGGAATTCAGGCCGAAGAAGCCGCCGCCGTTGGTCCCCAGCTGCTTGATAGAAATCTGGCTTGCCGCAGGCCCCAGAGGGATTACCTGCTCTGTAACGATCCTGGACGCCTCAACCGGTACGCCGTCCACCGTCACCGCGCCGGTTTCTTTATCCACATGCGCTCCTTCGATGATTTCTCCATTTTCATCCAAAGCCACCGGCTCAAGCAGCTCCGCCTTATCATAAGGCCGCAGGCTCTGCACCGCCCCCTGGGAGCTGATGAGGATGCTTCCCACAACAGCCAGCGGAAGCAGGATGTAAACAACGGCTCTGGTCAGGTCGGCCCAGAAATTGCCGATGCCGTTTTGCTTCACTCTGACAAAGCCCCGGATTACCGCAAACAACACCGCGATTCCCGTGGCCGCGGACACAAAGTTCTGTACTGTCAGGCCCATCATCTGGGAAAAATAGCTCAGCGCGCTTTCACCGCTGTAGGCCTGCCAGTTGGTATTGGTCATAAAGCTGACTGCCGTGTTGAAGGCCAGGTGCCAGGAGTTTCCCGGGATGTGCTCCGGGTTCAGCGGCAGGATCCCCTGCAGAAGCAGCATAAAAAACAATACCAGAAAACCGATTGCATTAAATATGACCGCGCTCATTATGTATTTCTTCGCAGACATTTCCTCCCTGCTGTCTATACGGAGGATTTTATATATCAGCCTTTCGCAGGGACCGCAGATGGGGGAAAGGATTACCTTCCCGCCGTCCATAACCCTTCCGATATAAGCTCCCAGCGGAACAGCCAGCACCACAAGGATAATAAGATAAACCGCATATTGCATAAAGCTTTCCATTACCTGTCTTCTCCCTTCAATAAAATAACAAAGTAATAAATCAGCATGCCGATGCCTGTCGCAGCTATCAGCCAAATCAATATATCCATCACTGTCTCCCTTCCGCCGCCCGGGGACGGCATAGCTGTATTGATGCATCAGGGCGAGGCCTTTTGACGGCTCCGGCCCTGATTACTGATTGAAGTATAGCAGGGTCCGTAAAAAAATAGGGTTAGAGAAATCCCTCCCATGTTAAAATTGTGTTAAAAGGGGGGATTACCCCCACAGTGTACGGGCCGTCCGGTTGGGAGGTTTTCCAGGACATGGGAGGGTGGACAGATGATTCTCGTAAAAGCTGTTGAAACTTATCACTATTTCTTTAAGAGGTATTGCATTTTTATTACGGTTTGAGGGAAAATTTTACTTGTATTTTGGGTTTGTATTGCTATTCCATTAAGATTTTGCGGATTGGAATTCTTTTGTTAATCTTAAGATTTACTTCATTGTTTTCCTATGTGGGATGGTTCATAATGGGGGTATAAGGAAGCAGATTGTTTATTTTTAATAGGTAATTGCGTAACAAGTCCGCAATTAGAAGAGGGGAGGCATCTTAATGAATGGTTTGAGACGTGTTTCTATATTGCTTGGAGTCAGCCTGGTGCTGACGCTTTTTCTGGGGGGAATGACTGTCCTGGCGGATGAGGCTGGGAGCGTGAGCGGGAATTCCAACCCGGAGCCTCCTGTTGTGGAGGCGCCGCCGGAGACTCCCGGTGAACCTGACGGGAATGGGACACCTGTACCCCCTGCGCCCGCTGAGCCTTACCTTTGCGGGAAGGACGGAATTATTACAGGGGTGAACCCCGAATACATACAGGGCCTGCTGGCACAGGGAACGAATCAGATGAAGCTGGTTATTCCTGCTGTGGTTGGAGGCGTTCCGGTGAAGGGCATTGGGGATAATGCCTTTAATCAGAGTAATTATGCCAGCATTAGTTTTGTTGGGCTGGATTTATCTGCTGCCACCGGTCTTACTGCCATCGGGAAAGGTGCATTTTTTAACTGTACGGGGCTGACGGGCGGCCTCAGGCTTCCTGCAGGAATAACATCGGTAGGGGAAAATGCTTTTTATTCCGCGGGATACCGTTTTGTTTATCTTTCGGGTAAGAACACTGTATATGGGGATTCGGCATTCGGCGGGGGAGCGCTTGCTGCGGTTGTCTGCCCGGACAAGTCTTCCTATGACGCACTTACCGTCAAACCGCCGGTGGATCGCGCAGAAAAGCTGACTTACCCTGTCACTCTGCGTTTTGTGGATGAGGCGGGAAATGAGGCGGCTAAGGCCAGGGCGGCATTGTACCGGATGCCTTTGAAGTATGTACAGAAGGATAATAAATCCTGGACAATTAAGGCGGATTATAAGCTTCCGGAACCTTCCGCGGGTACGTCTTCCAATAATTGGAGGTGGGTATTTGATAAGGGAAGCAGCACCGGGGTTACCCCTGATTCCCTTGTGACCGGCGAGGTGCTCACACTGATTCAGCCGCTGGATCTGCCTCAGGTAGGCTTTGGCGGCGATATTGATAAGACCTATGACGGCAAACCGGCTTCTCTCAATGTCTCAGCCAGCCATCCCCATTACTCTTCCTATCAGGGCGCGCAGAACGGGGATGTGATTTTCTATTTTATCTGGACCTGGGTTGACGAGAGCGGAAAAGAAACAAGAAAATCAGATTATGACTTATTCAATATGGAGTTCCGGGATGCGGGCAGCTTTACCTGCCGGGTTACGGTGCAGGCGGCAATCAAAGGCGAGAATAAGATCATTTATGAGGATCATCATGACTTTAAGGTGAAAATCCGTAAGGCAGAGCCTGATGTTACCCCTGTTATTTCCTCCGACAGCATCTCTGTCAGCGGCAGCCTCCCTACGCTTTCCCTGAAGGAAGGAAGCACGGAAGGCACTATCCGCTGGGATGACGGCCAGACGATTCAGGAAGGAAAACATGATTATTCCTGGACGTTCACGCCGAAGGACAGCAATAATTATACAGAGGCACAGGGCACAATAACCCTGGAGGGTGTTTCTGATGCCCTTTACGCAATTGAAGTTACAGTATCCGGTAAAGGTAAGGTATCTCCATCCGGCTCCTTCTCGTTAAGTAAAGGGGAGACTGTTGATTTCACCTTTACGCCTGAGCCGGGTTATAAGCTTGATTCCGTTACCTTTGACGGTGTTGATATCAAAGGGGAACTCAAGGAAAATACCTATCAGTTGAAAAATGTACCTGCCGGGGATTCCAAGACCCACAGGCTTGCGGTATCCTTCGTTATTATGGAATCTGAGGATATGAAAAAGGTGTTTGACAGCCTTCCTGTGTTAAGTGAAGGAAGCAGTGTCAATACAGAACAGGCAAATGCTTATCTGGATGCTAAAATCCAATATGAGGAGCTTTGCCAAAACCGTACGCCCAATATCCCCGAAGAAACGCTGCTGAAGTTCCACCGTTCCCTGCTGGCTCTCCCTTCTATTAAAATAGACGTGGATGAGACCGGGATCGTAACCATGTCCGACTATGCCGCACTTCTGTACGATATGACAGCGCAGGAAGCCAGGGAACTGAGAAACGGCGCCATTACTAACTACACAATAACAATCAATGTAAAAAAATCTACTGTTAATCCGGAACAGAAAAAGGAAATCCAGTCCCTGTTAAAGGATGCCGTTATCACTTCCGGAAGCTACGATATAAAGCTGTATAAGATTATTACCAAAGATAGCACCACCACAACCACTGCTTTATACGAAACACCCAAACAGCTCATTTTGAGCTTCCCTGTTCCAAAGGATATAAAGGCAGTTGCAAACGGATACCAGAGAACCTTTTATGTTGCCGGATTACATGAGAACAGCCGATCGCGTACTTCCGCTTCACTTTTTACCAACAGTGATTCTTCCGGAAAGACCATTACCATTAAATGTGATAAGTTTTCGGTGTTTTCAGTTATTTACCAGGACGTAAAAAAAGCGGAGGATTCCCACCACTCCGACAATAAGGATAATAACAGCTCCAACAATAATGACAATAACTCTTCTTCCAACACATACGTACCTGACTATGAGAAGGATTTCTGGGACAATGTGGTCAAGCTGATTAAAAAAGCAAAGGCCGGGGATACCGTAAATGTCAATGCGGTTACCTATGATAAAATGCCTGAAGCAGTTATGGCCGCCCTTCGGGAAAATCCTTATGTGGCCCTGATTGTGAGATGGGACGGAGGAAAGCCTGTCATTATACCGGCTCAGACGGCGCTGGTTTATGAAAAGGGACGTGTATATTATCCGCTCTCCCTTCTAAGTGAGCTGTACGCCAAGGTAAATGCGGCGCTTACAACGCCCGCTCCCGCTCCTTCGGGTTCCGGCTCCACTTCCAACAGCAATTCAGGAAAATCGTGGGAAATTTCCGCGCCTTCCTCCAATAAGACCTCCTCCTATACGCCAACGCCAAAGGATAAAGGTTCTGAGACAACAACGGAAACAGAGACGGAAAGCGAAACGGAAACACAGGAAACCGAAACCCCTTCGGAAACGATGGAGGAACCCACTCCCGCACCGGAAACCACTCCGGAGGAAGAGCTTCCTGTCAAGGAGCTGACAAAAAAATCAGAAAGCAAGACAATTACCATCGTTCTCATAGCCTCCTGCATCCTTCTGATACTGGTGGTGGTAATTATCGCAGTGCTTCTTTCAATTAAGAGAAAGAACAGATAAATACGTAATTCTAATTGCATGCAAGATCAAAGCTGCGGGCCGGAAAACAAAACCGTTTTCCGGCCCCTGTTTGTCTGCTGACAGAATATTTTATATTATGGATTACTGTTTATCGCAATAATAAATACAGTGCTTCATTTTTTATTATATTTCTGTTATAATTAAACAAATTTCCCGGCCTGATAAGTTTGAATTCGTATGAGGTTTATAATGAATAACAGCGAAAAAATATTTGCTCAAATTAAAATGTTATCCTCACACATTACAGAAAACACCTATTATGACAGGATACAGCAGGGATATGCACTTTTGACAGAGCTGCACGATATGAACTTAGAACAAAAAGATGTGTATCAGCCATTATATGAATACCATAATAGTCTGAATGATGGCCTTTCCCGTGATTATATCGCAGATCTTCTGGATTATGTGGCTGGCTGGTGTCCCCTGCAATACCGGATTTGGAACGATTGATTAAAGGCAGTTATGGAATGGTTATAAAGCAGAACTGACCGAACTCGTTTAAGAGTCGCCTTGCCAATAACAATAATTTTATTTATGAACACAATTAGTCTTAATAAAAAAGACAAGGAGAAAAATTATGAAAAAATTAGTTATATTAAGGGGCAATTCCGGTAGTGGGAAAACAATAGTTGCAAAAAAATTGCAGGAAAAGTTCGGCCCTAATACTATGAGGCTTTCCCATGATATGATTCGTATGGAAGTACTGCATGTATGGGGAGATGAAGGAATTGCGAAATCAGAGCCATTGATGATTAATTTATTAAAATATGGCAGGAAAAATTCCGAAATCACAATACTCGAAGGTATCTTACCCGCTAATGAGTATCATCGTTTATTTGAATCTGCCATAGAAGAATATGGCCAAAATATTTTTGCATACTATTATGATTTGCCATTTAAAGAAACACTGCTTCGACATAATACAAAACCAAATAGAAATGATTTCAGTGAGGCTGATATGAAGCGATGGTGGAGGGAGAAAGATTTTATAAATTTCATACCAGAAACTATTTTAACTAAAGAATTACGTCTGGAAGATACCGTGGAATTAATATACCAAAATGTTATGGCTTAATTTTTTAGTTTCTATAATTTCTTACAATAAAATAGGTGTGGTATTAGTTTATGGCGTTGTTTTATATACACATATCAAATTGAATGAGAGTAAATACATAAATGAAATATTCTAAAAAAATCGTTCTCAAAAATAATAAAGAATGCTTATTAAGAAACGCGGTGGCTTCAGATGCTCAACAAGTATATGATATTTTTAATTTGACTCATAGCCAGACAGATTTTTTACTGTCATATTCGGATGAGAACAGTTTTGATATAGAACAGGAACGACTGTTTTTAATAGATAAGGAAAACAGTGTAAATGAAATTGAAATTTGCGCCATTGTTGATGGGCACATTGTTGGAACTGCAGGTATTGAAGCCATAGGAAAGAAAGACAAGGTCAAGCACCGTGCTGAGTTTGGTATCAGTATCGAAAAGAGTTTTTGGGGCATGGGAATTGGCCGGGCCTTGACTATGACTTGTATAGAATGTGCCAAAACTGCCGGATATGTACAGTTAGAGTTAAATGTCGTAAGTGAAAACTACAGAGCCATCTCATTATACAAAAGTATAGGGTTCAGTGAATACGGCCGTAATCCTAAAGGTTTTTTCTCCCGCCACGCTGGCTGGCAGGAAGTAGTTTTGATGAGAATTGAGATTGCTTGAAAATTTCCTCTCGGCCGGACCGAAAAATAAAAATTTATAAGTATGCAACTTCAAGTAGCGGAAACGCAAATAGCAGTTGGTACTAATTCCTTTGACTGACACCTATAATCTATTCATAATCTATGAATGGAGGTAATGATATGAGCTTTGCGGAAAACCTGAAACAAATCAGGAAAGAAAAAAATATCTCCCAGGAGAAGCTTGCCGAATTGCTGGGTGTCAGCAGGCAGGCCGTATCAAAATGGGAACAAGGCATCGGGTATCCTGAGGTGGAAAAGCTTTTGCTTTTATCTAAAGAACTGAATATTTCTCTGGATAGTCTTATGGAAACGGAAATTGCCAATGGCGAAAACCCGGAAACCGGCAATGTAACAGGATCAATTGTAATTGAATCCCCAAATGAAAATATTGTCATGACCTGCTGTAAGGTTATGTCCTCCCCCCAATTTAAGGGCGGGAAAAAATCCCCGAAATATGCACTTATAGGCGTGCAGAGTAATGGAGGATCATCGTTTTGCGGGGAAAACACTACCTTTCTGGGATGGTATGCATCCCAGGAAAGCATAGCAAATGAAATCCGAAGTATTTATGAAGCTATCGCCAAAGGAATCCCTGCCTATTCTTTGAAATATAGTGTAAAAGTGGAAAAGCATTTGTTCTCTGTTAAAATAAAATAAATTTCAAATCAAAGGAGAAAATGATGAAAAAAAATTTGTGTATCTTGTGTTCTTTCATATTGATTTTAACATTAACAGCGTGCGGGACAGGTTTTGACGGCAGCCGAACAGGAAATGACAGTGAGCTTGTCATGGATTTTAAGATATTAAATACCACAGACTCGCAAGCTTTGGCTGCAGCAGAAGGCGATACTATTCATGCAGAGCTCGCGGCAAAGGACGGGTGCTTATCATTTACAATTCAGAAAGGTGATGAAGAACCTTTCTATGTAAGCGAGAAACTCATCGGTTCCCAGCAATTTGATTTTGAAATTAACGAAAGCGGTACATATACAGTTACAGTGACAGGAAAAAAGGCCAAAAACGGAAGTGTCAGCTTTACGGTTGTAAATAATCAATAGCCAAACCTCCGCTTATCACAATAGCCAAACCTCCGTCCCTTAGAATAATAATTTGGTACTATATACCCTTTCATGAAGAACATATTGCGTATTACCGGAAAATAATAAATATGACAGGCTTTTAAACATTGGAGGTATTCCAAGTGGAGCTAGAAAGTAATCTGCTATTGTCCCAGGCCAAACAGCTTTATCATATAACACCACTGCGGGAAATAACTACCGGATATTCAGGCGACAGCATTTTTGAGGCCGAATCCGGATTACGCCGCCGTATCCTGAGGGTTGCTGAATTCAGTAATAAGAAAGAGGCTCATGTGGAATTTGAGACGCGCTGGACAGAATATCTGGCGCTAAGAATGGAGGGCATTGCCAAACCGGTACGGAGTGTAAACAACCGGCTCTATGAGGTGGCCGGGGCCGGCGGCAAAACCTACATCCTGTCCCTGCAGGAAAAAGCGCCGGGAAAAATTGTGGACATTAACGACCCTAAAGAATTTAATGAAGAGCTATTCTTTCAGCTTGGTATGCTGATGGGCCGTATGCACAAACTGACCATGTGTTACGAAGGAAACCAACGCTGCCCCGAATTCAAATGGAATGGCCCGCATTTCTGGCGCAGGAATATTGCGATACCGGACGAAGCTGTGCGTCAGGGAGAAAAGAGATTCCTGGAAGAACTGGAACAGCTTCCTATCGGAAACAAAAATTATGGGATTGTCCATTTTGATATCCACACCGACAATTTTCTTGTCGAAAACAAAAGAATAACCTTAATCGATTTTGATGCCTGTCAGTTTAACTGGTATGCTGCCGATATGGCGAGTGCAATGTTTTTTATGGTGCAAAAAGGGGCGGGGCCGCTTAAAAATCTGACGGAAAAGGAACGTACCAATTTTGCCGAAGCTTATCTGCTCTCCTACCTGAAGGGATATCTTCAAACCAACACTATCAACGCTTACTGGATTGGGAAAATGGATTTATTTATGCGCTATCAGATGATTGATGAGTATGTGGCCGCCCAAACAGGCTGGCCGGAAGAATCCGCTCACCTGAAGCAATGGTATCTGAACTGGTATAAGGAAAGAATTGTGAAGCATTTGCCCTATGTATTTATAGATTATGAAAGAATCCTGAGGAATTTACCCGATCTGAAAAAAATATAAACTAAACTTAATCAAGGAGAATCGTATTATGTATAATTTTATTACACCGCCCAACCACATAAATTTCAAAGCGAAGAAACTTTTTGGAGCAATGGGAACAATTATTGATGGCTCGATAGCATACGTCGATTTAAATGGCGGCGGCCCAACCGAACAGCATACGCATGAACATAATCACCTCTTTATTGTAACTCAGGGTGAAGCAAAAATAAAATTAGCGGACAGCGAAGTTGTGGTGAAAAAAGACGAAGCGTTTCTTGTGGAAGGTAATATTCCGCATTCTGTATGGAATAACCTGGAATCCGAAACAATAATGATCGGAATTTCAGTTAAATAGATTTTGGTTTATTGGATTTAACCTCAATTACTGCCGGAATTGAGAACATATCTTCACAATCAAGGTGCCTGCAGCCAGGCTGGATAATACTGAATTTATGGAGGAAAACAGAACTATGGGTATCATCAAACATGAAATACCGATTTTAGAATTTGATACCGAGAAAACAGCAGTCATTAATCCTACGCATGACAGACTCGACCTGAAGCTTCCATCGAAATGCGTATTCGCATTTCTTGGGGAGTACATCGATGAATATGCGAAAAACAGTGAGACAAGACAAGTAGAAACCTTTATCAGCGCTACCAAGCAGTATCCAATTTATGTAACAAAATATATGGATACGGACATTTGCCTTTGCCAGGCTCCCGTAGGAGCGGCGGCGGCCGCACAGCTCATGGATTTCCTGATTGGCTATGGCGTAAAAGAAATTATATCCGCAGGCTCCTGCGGAGTGTTGGAGGATTTTCCGGAAAGCACTTTCCTTGTTCCATATAAAGCGTTGAGAGATGAAGGAACTTCCTATCACTATGCTCCGCCGTCGAGATTTATTGATATAGACGAGAAAGCAAGAAAAGCCATAGAGAAAACTATTTTAGAACACAAAATGAATTACCTGGAGATTATTACCTGGTCTACTGACGGCTTTTTTCGTGAGACTAAGGAAAAGGTCGCTTACCGAAAGGAAGAAGGCTGTTCAACGGTGGAAATGGAATGTTCGGCGCTTGCCGCCTGTGCCAGGCTTCGTGATGTCATTTGGGGAATGATACTCTACACCGCAGATAGCCTTGCAGATGCCGAAGCGTATGATCCGCGAAACTGGGGCGGCAACGCCTGTGAATATGCATTAAAGCTGTGCCTGGATGCCGTATTGAAAATAGGGTGATGTGCTTAAAGATTTGGGATCCGGGCCAGGGAAATTGATACCTGTTGTCCTGATGAGGGCAGAGTTTGTATTCATGAACTGCACATACCGTGTCTGGTATCGGAAAACACGGCATTTCCCGCTTTGTGTCGTGTTTTTTTCATTCGATTTGTTCTATGATTGCTGTTGAAAGGAGGAATACCCGGTGGATCAGAAAAAAATCGGAAGCTTTCTGAAGGAGCTTCGAAAAGAAAAAGGCCTTACCCAGGAACAGCTGGCAGAATTGATGTATGTTTCTGACAGAACCGTATCCAGATGGGAAACCGGCAGCAATATGCCGAGTCTGGATATCTTAATCAGGATATCCGATTATTATAATGTTGAATTGAGTGAAATACTTGATGGAGAAAGGAAAAGTGGGAAAATGAATAAAGAATTGGAAGAAACCGTATTAAAGGTAGCAGATTACAGTAATGATGAAAAAATGAAAATGATGAAAAAACTCCATATTTTTTCATGGATCGGAGTTGTAAGCTTTCTCATCTACCTGGCTTTGGATATAACCGGCCTTGCCGGCCAGGGAATTACGGAAGCCATAGCTTCCTTCTGCAGCGGACTGGCTTTGGGGATGTTAATTACCGCCGTGCTCTATACGAGTAATTCCATATATAAAATTAAGGCCTTTAAAAAGCGCCTTTTGGGGAAAAAATAAAATTGCTTTCTCAGCAGATAAGCGGTTCTGGTTATCTGCTGACAATAGATACGGGCCGAAAAACATTTATGTTTTCCGGCCCGTACCTGTTTCGACTGTCAGATTTCAAAGGTTTCCGATTTGAAATTACTGTAATATCTTCCCTCGGCAGCCGTAAACCGCAGGACGCAGTAATCCGGATCCGTGACACCTTTCGGGTAATACATGGTATCCCCTTCTCTCCAAATCATTTCCTTACTCTCGCTGTCCTCCAAAACCTCCATCGTCCCTTTGAGCATAACGCCCCTGAAGAAGCGCCTGTCGCAGAAATAAATACAGGCTTTTGGGTTATCCCGATACTGCGCCGCTCTCATGGATGATGTATTCGTAGTAAAATAAAAGGTCCTGATGCCCTCTCTTTTACGCGGCGGCAGCATGGCCTTGGTGTTCGGAAAGCCATCCCCGTCCACGGAGCTGATAAAAGCCACCCCTTGCTTATCAATCAGATTTCCTATTGTGTTTTCCGCATTTTTCATCACTCGCCCTCCTTTTCCCCCATTATAACTGGCTGCCTTCCTTTGGTAAAGTACACACTTTTTAGTAACTATTAAATGGCAGTTATAAAGGGCCTGCGTCACAGCAGGCCCTTATCCCTCAATAAATCCGTTTTATTGTCTTCCACCATAATCTCAATCCCCACCTCCTGCATGATGGTCACGGCGCCGAAAATCTTATGACCGCGCGGCGTCAGGAAATATTCCACCTTCAGCGGATATCCTTCATAGGTCTTTTTCTCCACCACGCCGCAGGATTGCAGTTCATTCAGGTGCTGAAGCAGCATTTTCTGGCTGATTCCTGCAATTTCTTTTTTCAGGGCGGACAGGGAAGCAGGCCCTTTGCTCAGCTGCCACAGGATAACAGGCTTCCACTTTCCCTTAATCATATCGTGGGTTAATTCCAGCGGGCAGGTATATTCCTCACGCATTTTCATTTCCGCTCACTCCCTTTCCGGCGGCGGCCGCCCCATTTCCCTTTATTCCGAAAACCGGTACCCCACGCCTACCTCTGTAATAATAAACCGCGGGTTGGTGGTATCCTTCTCGATCTTCCGCCGCAGCGTCGCCATGAATACCCGGAGGCTGTTGGGATCGCCGCCCTCCCCATATCCCCAGATTTTACTCTGGATATAATTGTGTGTCAGGACCTTTCCCCGGTTGCTCACCAGAAGCGTAAGCAGCTTATATTCAATGGGCGTCACATGGATTTCCTTCCCGTCAATAAACACCATGCGTTTCACAAAATCAATCCGCAGATAATCACATTCAAAGCTTTCCCCCAGATCGCTGCCGCCGCTGCTCTGCTCGGATTTCCGGATAGCAACGCGGATTCTTGCCAGCAGCTCGCCCATATGGAAGGGTTTCACCACATAATCGTCGGCGCCCAGATCCAGCGCTTTAATCTTCTCGCCTTCCTCCTGCCTGGCCGATACCACGATGATCGGCTTGTCCGAATTGCTCCTGATATGCTCTATGACCTCCATGCCGTCCATATCCGGCAATCCCAGATCCAGGATGACCACATCCGGGTTGTTGGCATAGCTTAAGCCGATGGCCTCCCTCCCGGTGTCCGCCTTCAGATAATGGTAGCCTTCCTGCTTTAAACTCATGCAGATAAAATTGGATATATATTTATCATCCTCCACAATAAGGATGCTCACTTCTTTTTCACTGTTTTCCATCATTGCTCCTTTTCCGGCAGATGCCCGTCGAATGGCAGGTAAAACCGGAAGCATGCGCCTCCTTCCTCCCTGTTGAGAGCCTCAATCGTACCGCCGTGCGCCGTGACTATGGCCTTGCAGATGGCCAGCCCCAGGCCGATTCCTTTCCCCGTATCCCGGTTCACCGGCCGGAAGGTCACAAACTCATCAAAAATCCTGTCCTTAATTACCTCTTCGATCCCCGTACCGTTATCCTCTACGGAAAACCAGACCCCTTCCGGGGCCGCCTCCGTTTTTATCCGGATAAAGCCGTCCTCCTTCGTATGCTTGATGGCGTTGTCCAGAAGGTTGATGATCACCTGTACGATCATCTTTCCATCCATTTCCACCAAAAGCATCTCCTCCGGGATGTCTATTTCCACCCGGCGCTGCTTCCTCCGCCCCTTCACATAAGAAAGCGCATTGTTAATCACATCCTCCACGGCCTCCGGCTTTTTCTCCACCACCAGCTTGCCGCTGTCAATCTTGGTCATATTCAGGATATTTTCCACCAGCTGGATAAGCCAGTCCGCCTGCTCATTGATGTCCTTGCCCAGGCTCACAATGCTTTCCCGGTCCATTTTATCCCCTGACTCCGCGATCAGGCTGCTGGCCCCTGCAATCCCCGTAAGAGGCGTCCGCAGATCATGGGAAATGCTGCGCAGCAGATTGCTGCGCATCTGCTCTTTTTCCATGGCGAACTTGATTCTCTCCTGCTCCATGGTCAGCTGCTCCGCCAGCTGCTCATTCTTCCTCGCCACCTCCACCTGATTCCGGAACCGTACCGTCAGGTTGGAAGATATGAGCGCCGCCACAAGAAAAAAGATGAGCAGAATCACATCATCCTGATTGGATATGGAAAACGTACGCACCGGTTCCGTAAACAGGTAATTGAATACCATAACGCTGACAATGGAAGCGATTACGCCATACTGGTACCCATTCGTACAATAGGCCACCAGAAGCACCCCCACAATAAAAAGCATCAGTATATTTTCCTTACCGATGCCCAGCCCGTGAAGCAAAAAAGAAAACAGAGAGGTAATGAGCATAATCCCCGCCAGCCGTCCCGCATACCGGATCTGATATAATCTCAAAAACCTTTCCATTTTCTCTTTCACAATAAATCCTCCTGAAACCTGTGTTGTCTCTATTCTATAGATGTTTCAGGATTTTATCAATATCTTTTTTACGGCCAATTACCATCAGGTGCTCTTCCGCGCGGAATACATGGTTCGCTCCGGGGAGGAAGCTGGTCTCGCCGTTGATTTTCGTACCGATAATGCTGCTGTTGAGCCTGGCGCGGAAATCCACCTCGCCGATTGTTTTTCCAACCCATTCCTTCAGGGGAGGGATTTCATAGATGGAATAGTCCTCATCCAGCTCGATATAATCAAATACATTATCAGCAGAATAGCGGACGGCCACTCTTTCCGCGATATCACGCTCCGGGTACACCACTTCGTCCGCGCCGTTTTTTAAAAGGAATTTTGCCTGGATATCCCTGGTGGCCTTGCTGACCACGAACCTGGCTCCCGCCTCCTTCAAAAGGCTGGTGATTTCCAGGCTGCTCTGGAAATTGGTGCCGATGCACACAAAGCACAGGTCAAAATTTCCCACACCCAGGCTGTGAAGCACCTCTTCATTGGTACAGTCCCCTATTTTGGCACTGGTCACCAGAGGAAGCAGAGCCTCCAGGGCCTCCTCCCTCTGATCCACTATCATGACTTCATTTTTCAGCTCCAGCATTTTTCGGGTTAAATGCTGCCCAAACCGCCCCATGCCTATAATCAATACTGTTTTCATCTTATCTTATCCTATCATTACTTTTTCTTCCGGCAGCTTTATGGGCGCCACCTTTTTGCGTTCCATAAAGGACAGGGCAAAGGACATGCTGCCGATACGTCCGCAGTACATCAGCAGGACAATGACAATCCGGCTGGCCGCGCTCAGATCCCTGGTAATGCCTGTGGACATGCCCACCGTGCCAATGGCGGAAAAGACCTCAAAAACCACATCCTCCATTACCAGCTGCGGCTGGAAATAAGGGATGGCTATGGACGCGATAATCGCCATGCACAGACTGATTACAGCCACGTCGCTGGCTTTTCTCACCGCATCGTCCTCCAGCCTTCTTTCGAAAATATTGCAGCCTCTGGCGCCGCGCAGGTTGGACCATACATAGATGAGAAGCACCACAATGGTGGTGGTCTTGATGCCGCCTGCCGTGGATCCGGGACTGCCTCCGATGAACATCAGAAGCACGGTCAGCATCTTGGAGCTGGTGGTCAGCCCCGCCGTATCTATGGTATTAAAGCCCGCAGTACGCGCTGTCACGGAGCTGAAAGCGGAGGTGAGTACCGTTTCCTTTACGGACATGCCTGCCATCAGGTTATCCTTTTCAAACAGATAGATAAAGAAAGCGCCTCCCACAATGAGAATCGCCGTACAGGACAAAACAATTTTAGTATGCAGCTTGTATTTCTTTATCTGCCATTTATTTCTGCAGATATCATCCCAGACAAAAAAACCGATGCCGCCGATTATAATCAGTCCCATAATCGTTACATTAATCAGCGTATCATCCGCATATGAGGTGAAGGAGGAGTAAGGGCCTTTGCTTGTTCCCATCAAATCAAAGCCCGCATTACAGAAAGCGGATATCGCATGGAAAATACCGAAATAAATTCCCCGCAGCACCCCGAATTCCGGCACAAACCGGAACGAAAGAAGAACCGCGCCCGCCATCTCTATAATACAGGTGCCGATGAGCGCCTTACGCACCAATCTAACCACGCCGCCCACCTGGCTGGTATTCATGCTCTCCTGAAGGATTCCCCTTGTTTTCAGGGAAATTTTCTTATTCAGGAACATGGCGAAAAGCACGCCAATGGTCATAAAGCCCAGTCCGCCCACCTGAATCATGAGCAGGATGATACACTGTCCGAACACACTCCAGTAGGAAGCGGTATCCACCACAACAAGGCCTGTCACGCAGGTGGCGCTTGTTGCCGTAAACAAAGCGGTAAGGGGCGTAGCCATCTCACCGCTTCTTGTAGCCGCAGGCAGCATCAGCAGAAGCGTCCCTACGGTAATTACCAGAAAATATCCCATCGCAATTATCTGTGCCTGTGTCAGTTTGTTTCTGATATAATGAAACATTTCCCAATCCTTTTCCTTTTATTATTTTTTATTGTTATTTCTCTGTAACAGTTCAGGCAGGTTTGCGCATTCACTGCGCAAACCGTGAGAAAACGTGGTGGCAGCAGGCATCCGCCCATACCCACAGTCACGGGGCTGTGCTGCTCAGGCATTGCTGCCTGAACTCTGTCTTTCAAAAAGATGATACAATCCTTCGGGCGTCGCTCCCGTTTTTTCCAGGACCCTGATCCGGTTCTCCAGGTAAATCCCCCGGTTTCCCGATTCATTACAGATGCCGTACAGCTGCTCCGCCCCTGCCAGGCGGTTTGCCATGCCGCACAGCAGCAGGTTATGGTAATCGGAACCATCCAGGGCGAACACCGTCATCCCCGGCGCGCCGGCCACCTCATGCCATCGGGAGGATACATCCGTCAGCTCTTCTCTTGCAGCGCTGTCAAACTCCGGAATCCGCAGGCAGCTGATACCGTTTTCCTGGAGCTTCTTTTCAAACAGAATGGCAAGCTCCCCTTCGCCTCCGATGAGCACCTCGTAATCATCGTCCGGTGCCGCACCCTTCGGCCGGAAATGGTATCCCTTCAGGATCTCATCCATATGTCCTGTAAAAACAAAGCCTACAATCAGCAGATATGCAGTCAATGCGGTCAGCAATAAAATATTTGTCAGAATCGTCATTTCATGATCGCCTCCTTGCCTTTTTTCCGTATCCACAGCTTTCCGGATACGAAAAAGGATGCTCGCTTAAACTCTTTTCTTAATTTAAGCATAGCATCCCGGGCATTAAGATAGTCTTAAGATTGCTTCTATGGCATTAAGATTCCAATAAGATTCGTGTACCTGAAATTCTCCAGCATTTATGCGGGTTTCAGGCACTTTCTACAATGACTTCAAGTCTTTTTTCAAGAGGTTTTGTCACAAATTAATCTTAATTCTGACGCACTATATACGTATATCCCGTCATTCCCTATAGCTTTTCTTAACACAGCCCCATTAAGGCTGTCGGAATCTGTCATTAAGTTTCAATCTCCATAAAGT
Organism: Clostridium sp. KLE 1755; assembly: GCF_000466465.2. Lineage (NCBI taxonomy): Bacteria > Bacillati > Bacillota > Clostridia > Eubacteriales > Clostridiaceae > Clostridium > Clostridium sp. KLE 1755. Next base: position 12,572 of record NZ_KE992732.1, on the reverse strand, counting down.
GCGTGTTGCTTTTGATTATTTTACTGTCAATTTTCGGCTGTAGCGCGCTATAATAATAAGATAAGGGAGACCGGCGTCTGTTTTCCGGCCCTGGAGAGTCCCTGCCTGATTATATTATGAAAAAAGAGGTACATAGCATGAAGGTATTATTAATTAACGGAAGCCCCCACAAAAATGGCTGTACATTCACTGCACTGTCCGAAATTGCAAAGACCCTGCAGGAATGCGGCGTTGATTCTGAAATTTTCCATATCGGCGCCGCTCCCATCCGCGGCTGTATGGGCTGCGGCGGATGCGCCGGAAAGGGGAAATGCATCTATGAAGACACTGTGAACACCGCTATCGAAAAGGCGGCGGAGGCAGACGGCTTTATCTTCGGTTCCCCTGTTCATTACGCTTCTGCGGGCGGAGGCATTACCTCCTTCCTGGATCGGATGTTCTATGCCGGGAAAAGCAGCATGGTTTACAAGCCCGGCGCAGCCGTGGCAAGCTGCCGCCGCGCCGGATCCACTGCCACGCTGGATCAGCTGAACAAATATTTCACCATCTCCAACATGCCCCTTGTGGGTTCCTCCTATTGGAATATGGTGCATGGAAATACCCCGGAGGAGGTGCTTCAGGATAAGGAAGGTCTGCAGACCATGCGCAATCTCGCCAGGAACATGGCTTGGCTGCTGCACTGCATCCAGGCGGGTAAGGAAGCCGGAATCCATGCGCCTGAACCGGAAAGAGGAAATACCACCAATTTTATCCGGTAACTGCGCATCCAGGTTATAACATTGAAAAAAGCAGGAAAGCCGGCGGCCTCCCAAACAAGGCCCGCCAGTCACTTCCTGCTTTCTTTTTCTACTTCACATCCCCGTCGTCAAACCTGTCGCCGCATTCCGGGCAGAATTTCGGCGGATGAGCCGGATCCTCAGGCTCCCAGCCGCATTTGTCACAGCGGTAAAGCTTTGCGCCCGCCGGCCTGGGCTTTCCGCACTCCGTACAGAATTTTCCTTTGTTTACCGCGCCGCAGGAGCAGGTCCAGCCGTTATCTGACGGCTTCGGCTTTCCGCATTCCGCGCAGAAGCGGCCCGTATTTCCCTGAGCGCCGCAGCTGCAGGTCCAGCCGCCGGCAGCCTGGGACATGCCAGCCCCTGCCTGGGATGCCGTGCCCGCCCCTGTCTGGGGCGCCGTATTGTTTTGTCTGTTCTGCTGTCCCATTTCAAAAAGCTGGCCCGCATTTATTCCGCCTGCATTGGCTGCCATATTCATTCCCGCAAAGGCCATCATCGGCCCGGCAGCCTTATTTCCTGCCGCGGTTTTCATCGCATCGGCCTGCGCGCCGGTGATTGTTGCAGCCGCCATGTTGGGATCCCTGAGCACCGCCGCCTTCTGCAGCTGCTTAATCATATCCTCATCCTCTTCCGACGCCTTCACGCTGCTCACGCCGAAGGATGCCAGCGCGATGCCGCGCAACTTCACCCATTTTTCGGAAAGCACCTGGTTCAGCGCCGCCGCGATTTCCTGCGTATGTCCCGGAAGGGAGCTATAACGGATTCCCATATCCGATATTCTTGCAAAAGCCGGCTGAAGGGCCGTCATCAGCTCACTTTTCAGCTGGCTGTCCAGATTCTCCCTGGAATAGGCCCCCTCCACATTGCCGCATACATTCACGTAAAAGCAGATGGGATCCACCACACGGTAGGAATATTCCCCATGGCAGCGGATGGCGATATCAATATCCAGCCCGATATTCCTGTCTACCACACGGAAGGGAACCGGATTGGCCGTGCCGTATTTATTGCCTACAATTTCCTTTGTATTAATATAGTAAACACGCTGATCCTTAGGCGCTTCCCCGCCGAAGGCAAACCGGATGCCGAAATTTTCAAAGGATCTCCGTATGTTTTCTCCTAAATCACCGTAAAAAACAGAGGGCTCGCTGGAGGTGTCATAAATGTATTCCCCGGGCTGGGCACAGATATCCACAACCCTGCCCTGATCCACAATCATCATGCACTGTCCTTCATTGACCGCAATGACGGAACCGTTGGAAATTACATTGTCGCTTCCTTTTTTATTGGAGCCTCTTCTTGAGGTTTTTTTGCTTCCTTTTACCGCAAGGATATTGGCAGGAATGGAGTCACAGTAGAAATACTCCTCCCATTGGTCCGCCATTACCGATGCCGCCGATTGTACTGCCGCTCTGATTAATCCCATTAAAACCGTCCTTTCTGCAGCTGCTGTCATGCCGCCGTACCATGCTCTTTCTGTTTCCGGGAATCAAGGCTGCACGCCGTTCCTTCCGGGTCTTTTGCGCCCCAGCCTCCTGTGCCGGCTGCCCCTCTGCCGCGGCATGCAGCAATATGTGTCTATTATATGTCATCCACCCTTTTTTTGCAAAAGAAACCGCCCGCCTGGTTTATATCGTTCCGGGAGCCGGCTGCCCCGGAGCCTGCCGCTCCATGGCGCCATGTGGATCCAGCACGGGAAAGGAATCACGGATAAAGGCCCGGAACTGGCTCTCCTCCGTCTCCACAATCCTGCGCCAGCTGTCGGCAAACTCCTCCGGCCGCCCGTTTTTCAGATATTCCACCGCCTGCTCCGTACATCCTGCATAAACAGAATGAAGGCTTTTCCCCTTCATACGGAGAAGGGAAAAGGGATAGCCCCAGGGAAGCAGCTCCCTTATTTTTTGATAACATTCGCGAACAAGGGCAAGGGGACATTTTTCCACAATAAAGGTTATACAAATCTCAAAACACAGATATCCTTTCCCCTCCTGTAAATACCAGGAGAAGCTTTCCCCCAGGCGCTTCTGCACCTCTTCTCCCTCCGCCCGTAACGTATACAGAAGGACCTGGCTGATTGTAAGGGCAAGCAGCTGAAGGCTTTCCTGATACAGCTCTATACCTTCCCTGATTTCCCTGCCCGCAGCCTCGATTTTCTCAGGCTCCGTACAGACGATTGTCCCTTTTCCGTGATAGGATCGGGTCATTCCCAGATCCTCCAGAATATCCAGCGCACGCCGGATGGTATTCATCCCCACGCCATATCTGTCTGCCATATGAGGAAGGGAAGGCAGGTAGCTGCCGGCCGGATAGCTGCCGTGGATAATCTCGCGGATAATGCGCGAGGCCAGGGAATACCGCCGCTGCGGCCTGCTGCGGAATACATCCCAGCAAAACGGGATTTGCTTTACCTGCTTTAAGGAAAATTCATTTTCCGCTTCGTCCATGAAGGCAAACAATTCCGAGGCGGCCTTGCCATAAGAGACCTCGAACCGGTTTCTCAGGGCTGAGATGACTTCTTCCTGTGACAGCTCTCCCGCATTCCAGACCTCAGTTTCCGCATCCGCTTTATTGTCCAGATAAGGAAAACGGATATACCGAATCGTTTCCCAGTAAAGATCCAGAATCAGCCGGTTGTTTAAGTTGGAAAGAACCATTATATAAAATGACACAGGCATGGACACAGCCCCCTGAAAAGGTTCTTCCGGCGGCCTGCAAAACCGATCCCATGTTTTTTGATCCATCCGCCGCAGCCCTTCCTCCCAGAGAGGCTCAAACAGAAGCTTTCCTGATTCCGCCAGGTCCATAATTCCGTTCCTTCTCGGCACGAAATACAGGGCCGCATTTTTGCGGAAGCTGACCCTGGGCGCTTCATAAATCACCCTGGCGGTCTTTCTCGCATCAATCCGGATATATCCCTTTTTTTCCAGGAGCGCCAACGCGGACCGCACGGTTCCGGGAGCCATGCGGAACATATCCCCGATTCTGGCAATCGACGGCAGGCTGTCACCGCAGGCATAATATCCATAGAGAAGCCTTGTTTCAAAATACTCATAAATAAGCTTATAAAGTCCGTTATCCGACTTCATCGTAAACCCTCGATTTTTATTTCCCTTTCTTCTTATTCGTCCGTCCAAGTATTCTGGTCAGCGTATTTTTCAGCATTCCCACATCAATGGGCTTGGCAATGTGGGCCGTCATGCCCGCATCCCGGGCTGCCTGGATATCCTCCGCAAAGGCATTGGCAGTCATTGCAATCACAGGAATTGTCCCGGCATCCTCCCTGTCGGTTTCCCGGATGGCGCGCGCGGCCTCATAGCCGTTCATCACCGGCATCTGAATATCCATCAGCACCGCATCATAGGTTCCTGCCGGCGCGTCACGGAACTCCCTCACCGCCTGGGCGCCATTTTGCCTGAGAACCGGCTCCGCACCGAACATGCGGAGAAGCTCGCTGATAATCTCCGCATTTATGGCATTATCCTCGGCAATCAGGAAACGGCGGCCGGCCAAAAGCGTGTCCGCCCCCGGCTCCAGAATTCCTGCATCCGTCTCTTCACTGACGTCGCTGTCCATTCCGTCCGCGCATTCACCCTCCAGTTCCACACAGAAGGTGGTTCCTTCCCCGACCCGGCTTTCCACACTTATCGTTCCGCCCATTAAATCCACAAGCCCCTTGGTTATGCTCAGCCCCAATCCGGTTCCTTCAATCCCCGCAGTCCTGTTGCTTCGGGTAAAAGGATCAAAAATATGGGATAAAAATTCCTCCGACATCCCAATCCCCGTATCGCGGACCGTAAACCGGTAGCGCGTATGCTCCGGTTCCCGGCAGGTCTCCAGTTCTTCAATCCGGAACTCCACCGTACCGCCCTCCGGCGTAAATTTCACCGCATTGCTAAGGATATTGATCAGAATCTGGTTAATCCGCAGGACATCCCCATAAAAACAGTCATGCCGGATATCCCCTTTGTTTATCACAAACCGCAGCCCTGCGCCCCCGGCCTGGGGAGCAATAATGGCCGACAGCTGTTCCACCAGCCCGGAAAGGGATATGCTCATCCGGTTCAGGGTAATCTTGGAGCTTTCTATTTTGCTCATGTCCAGAATATCATTGACAAGGCTCAGCAGATGTCTGGAAGACACGGATATTTTCTTCAGGCAGTCCGCCACCCTTTCCCTGTCATCCAAATGGGCGGCAGCCAGAGCCGTCATCCCCGTAATCGCATTCATGGGCGTTCGGATATCATGGCTCATGGCGGATAGGAATTCACTCTTTGCCTTGTTGGCTTCTTCCGCCAGGGCCAGCGCATCCTCCAGTATTTTCTTGGTCTGACGTTCGGAGGCCAGCATATCCGTCACATCCGCACGCACCAGGCAGATCGTCCTGTGATTGGCATCTCCCCAGAGTACATTGACCTGTTTATAACGCAGGCTGCCGTCATCTTCCTTGTAGGAAAAAAGGAAATCATAGCCTGACGGCTTTTCCCTGAGGTTTTTAAGCATCGTTTTTGTCCGGAAAAGCTCTCTGACATCCCGCTTCGCATCCTCTGAATCATGGCTGCCCAGGAAACGCATGATCGCTTCATCATAATTTTCCATGATAAACGGAGGAAGGTTCTTCAGCACCGTGTCCCTGGTATACATGGTCAGCCGTCCGCCGCTGCTAAGATCCACAAAGCCCGCCAGATCAAAGGTATAGGCAATCATATAAAGCAGCCCCTGCTGCTGCCTCACCGATTCCGTAATATCCGTCCTGGCAAGGCATACCCTTCCCAGCCTGAGATCCGTAGCGAAAACGGTCATATTTTTAATACGGATATCCCCGCTGTCATCTACCATGGAAAAGGAAAAGGCATAAGCCCCCTCCCTGCCCAGCTTCTCAGAAACTTTCTCCGGATTCAGGCTTTCCCAGTACAACTGTGCATCCTGCCCAACCACGCTGTCACGGATCATGGAATCTATCCATTCGGTATACCGGCCCTGCTGAGAAGGTACGCGGGAGGCGCCTTCATTACTGGAAACAAGCGTGCAGCTGTCCATGGACAAATCCACATCCAGCACATAGTCGTAGCCTGTAACGGACAGCTGATGCAAAATCCTGTCGGAAATGGTCTGTCCGGTTATATCCGACACTGTCAGTATCCCCGTCACATCTTTGCTGTCCGGCGTGGCAACCAGATTCATATTGATGAGGACATACCGTCCCCTTTCTTCATGAGGCAGCTTTACAAAGCATTTCAGGCGCCGCTGGGTATCCCCCCGGCGGAATGCCTCCAGGGAAGGTCTGTTCAAATAAATACCAAGAAATTCCTCCCGTTCCTGTTCATCCACCACCAGGCTGGAAAGGCCCATAAAAAACTCTTCCCTCACCGTACCAAAGGTCTCCAGCAGATTTGAACCGGTCCTGTCGATAATTTCCAGGATACGGTTCTGCGTAATATTGCAGTGCCCCATAACGAGCGCATTGGGATCAGGAGTACGGTAATGGCTGATAATCAGATCCTGATATTTTTTCCGAAGCCGCTCCTGTTCCTCCCGTTCCCTGGTAACGTCATGATAAACGGCATAGACCCGGCGCTCCCCGCCTTCATTCTGGATAAGGGTAAGGTTGTTTTTGACCCAGACATAGCTGTCCTTCCCTTTTTTCAGGCGGTAAACAATCTCGCAGTGGCTGTCGCCGCTTTTGATATAATCATTCATCCTTTTATTTACATAATCCCGATCCTCCGGATGGACGCCCACCATGGCATCCTCTTTGTAAAGCTCCCAGGCCTTGTCCAGCGGCATGTCGGTCAGAGCCGCAAAACCGTCCGACAGAAATTCCGGTATCATGCTTCCGTCCGGTTCATAATGCACCACCGCAATACCGCCCGGCAGATTCTTCACCACCGTTTCGAAGTATTCCTCAAGACGCTCCTTCTCTTTTCTCGTCCTCACCTCGTCCGTCACATCCCGGATATACGTCACATAGGCGGGAATCCCGTTCCATTCCGTTTCGTTAAAACGGGCCATGAAATAGCGGTCCGTACCGTCAATCCGCATTTCATGCTCAATCCCGTCCGGCTGATGGCACCGCAGGGTACAGAAAGAACAGGGCGCATCCTTGCCGTGCAGCGCCTCATAGCATTTCTTCCCCACGCATTCAGCGCCTTTGCTGAAAAGAGTCCTGGATTCATTGACATAAAGCAGATCATAATTATCCCTGTCAATGATATAAATCCCGTCCGCCGTTTCATTGGCAATGCTCTGAAAAAGCCTGGTTTCCTCGGAAATCCCCGTAAAAACAGCATAAAACCTCGTGCTTTCCGCCAGCGGCCCCATCCGCCTGCCATTCAAATGAATCCAGACCAGATGTCCGTCCTTATGGAACATCCGGTAGGAAACATCCAGCACGCCGCCGCTTTCCACTGCCTTTTGCGCCGCCTCAAAAACCCGCTTCCTGTCCTGTTCATAAATCACGTTCAGCGCATCCCTGCCAATCATCCGCTCATATTCCTCCCGGCTGTGGCCGGAAAGCATGGTAACGCCGTCGGAAAAATAAGTGGGGATAAAACGTCCCCCTTCTATCCGGTAGCTGGCAATCCCGCCCGGTATGGAGTTAATCAGATGATCCATTTCCAGCTGCGCTTCTTTCAGATCGGATATATTATGGAATACACAATGGAGCAGAGGGCAGCCGTCCTCTTCCCCGATCCATTTCATCCGTACCCGCACCCATACAATATGCCCGTCCCGGTGCTGCTTACGGAACTCAAAATCATCCACGCCATGGCTCCTGGCAACCTTCATCGCTCTGGATACCACCATTTTGGAATCCTCACAATAGGTCATTTCCGCCGCATCCCTTTTCACGAGCTCCCGGTATTCCTCCACCGTATAGCCGGACAATTCCGGCACACCATCCGAGAAATAGATGGTTTCAAAAATATCGGATACCTTATAGATGGCAACGCCCCCCGGTATGGCATTTATGATTTCCTGCATTTTTTCGTTGGCTTCCGAAAGTTCCTTCTTCAGCAGATATTCCGGGAAAGGCCGCTCCTTCAGGTCTTTATTGTCCATCCCTGTGCTGTCCCCCTGATATTCGTATTCCCCCATGATCTCCAGGCTCCCTTCACCCTTTCCAGAGGCAGCATCCGCCTTTATTGGCGGTTTTGGCACTATAAAGCGCCTCATCCGCCCGTTTTACCATTTCATTCAGGCCGTCTTCCTCATTACCAATCACAATTCCGGCAGAGCATGCCGGTACCAGGCCCTCTCTCCATCCGCTTTCACGAACCGCCCGGCAGATTTCTCCTCCCTTTTTAAGAGCCATTTCTTCGGAACGCATCTGCTTCATAACTACGACAAACTCATCTCCGCCGAACCGTGAGAGAATGTCTGTCCCCCTGGTATGGCAGCGGATAATTTCACTGAACTTCATGAGCATCCGGTCCCCTTCTCCGTGTCCGAAGGAATCATTGATGTATTTCAGGTTGTCCAAATCAAAAAGATATACCGCCAGAGGGCAGTCCTCCTTATGCAGGGCTTCCACGGACGCCTCCAGCCCCCTCCGGTTCAGAAGCCCTGTGAGGAAATCCCGGTAGGCTTCATTTTGAAGGGTGCGCTCCCGCTCCCTGGACGCTGTAATTCCCATGGCGCGCAGCGCCCGGTTCCACAGACTTTTCTGGGTATGTGGCTTTCCTGCGAAATCATCCACGCCCGCATCCAGCACCCGTTCCTCCAGCTGCGTATCTCCGGGGCCTGTGGCAATCACAGGGATGTTCCAGACAGATTTTTCCCGAAGCAGCACCTCAAGCACAGAAAAATTATCCGGACCGTCAAGCGTCATACTCAGGATCGCCACGGCAATTTTATTTTCATAGCTGGCAATGCAGGCCAGAGCCGCTTCCCCGTCGGCTGCCTCCACTACCTGATAGTTATTCTCAAAGGTCTTCTTCACCTGGCTGCGGTACTCCGCATCCTCATCCGCCACCAGGATCACGCGGGACCATTGCTCCACCCAGGGCCGCTCCTTCGCCTGCGCCTGCCCCTCGTCCACGGTGGTCCGTTCCTTCCTCAGGAGCGCTTCAAACTCTCCGCAGGGCATGGGCCTGGCAAAAAAGTATCCCTGTACATAATCGCAGCCGATTTCCCTGAGCCTCTCCAGCTGTTCCCTGGTTTCCACGCCTTCCGCGACCACGCCCAGGTTCATCCAGCGGGCAAGTCCCATAATAAAGCGGAGAATCCCCTGATTCACCGGCTTTGCCGTCTCACTCTGGATAAACTTCATGTCCAGCTTCAGAATATCAATGGACATTTTATTCAGCATGTTCAGGGACGAATAACCGCTTCCGAAATCGTCCATTTCAATCACGAAGCCCAGCTCACGCAGCCGGCCGATGGTATGGATGATCTGCGCCGGATTTTCCGTATAGGCGCTCTCGGTAATCTCCAGATGGAGGCGCGAAGGCGGGAGCCTGTGCCTGCGGATGGTGTTAAGCAGAATATCCGCAATGTCCGCGTTGTAAATGTCGGCACGGGATACGTTGACGGAAACGGAAAGCGGAGGATATCCCTTATCCTCCCATTCCCTCAGCACTGCGCAGGCCCGGTCCCAGACATATTGATCCAGCTTGGTGATAAAACCGTTCTTTTCAAATAAAGGAATAAAATACGCAGGGGACTGCATTCCCCATTCCGGATGGTTCCAGCGTACAAGCGCTTCTGCTCCGGCCAGCCTGTCATCCTTAATCCGGTACTTGGGCTGCAGATACACCTCAAACTGGCCCTCCGCCAGCGCCGCCTCCATACCGTCCGTAATGGCCTGCTCCCGCAGGAGCCGGCTCCGCAGCTGATCGTCATAGGCAGCACAGTATTTTCCGTACTGCCCCTTGATGCTGTTGGCCGCCAGCAAGGCCCGGTCGCACATCTGCTCCACGGAAATCCCCCTGTCGTGTATGGAATAAATCCCCCATTTCATCACAATATTTTTTGCATGGGAGAGGGAATTGATCTCCATTCCCAGCTCAATGAACATGTCGTCCGTATATTCTGCGGTATGCTCCAGCAGGCAGGCAAACTGATCCGCGTTAAAACGGCCGCAGATCCCCTTATCTCCCACAAGCCTGGTATACATGTCGGCCACGCCGCACAGGAGCCGGTCCCCTGCCGGTATGCCGAATATATCATTGATAAGCTTGAAATTCTCTATATCGGAGCACAGGATATCATACTTCCTGTCCGGATGCTGCAGCAGGATTTCCTTCACGCGCTGATAAAAAAACTCTTTGCTGTACAGCCCGGTCAGCCGGTCATACTGGATCATATTGATCACAGCCGCCGTTTCCCTTAAATTAATGATGCTCGCCACCCTGTGCAGTATGATCTGCGGACGGTAGGGCTTCGCCACGAAATCCGCCGCCCCATGGGAAAGCGCCGCCACCTCGTCGGATTCACCGTCACTCTGCGTCGTAACAATCACAGGAATCGAAGAATAGGCCTGATCCGCCTTTACATGAGCCAGGAAGGTATAGCCGTCCATGACAGGCATGATGATGTCCAGCAGGATCAGTGAAATCCCCTCCCCATACTCCTTCAGCACATCCAGAGCCACCGCTCCGTTTTCCGCCTCCAGGACCTGATATTCCGAGGATAAAATCTCGCTCAGCATCGCCCTGTTAATTTCGTTATCTTCTACCACCAGTATTTTTTTCTGTGAAATCATGTCTCCGCCCTCTGCATTATGTTTTCATTCCTGCCCAACCCACATATATCTAATAATTTTATCATACAAGAAAGGAATAAGCAATGCTGCGGAAGTTTAGAAACGGAATTATGAAATTTAATATCACCGGAACAACTAAAAAAAGAAGCCCTGAAAACCAGGACTTCTTCTGACGCAGTTCAGATATTGAAACCGTACCGTCTTACCAGATGCCGAGCATCTGCTGCAGGGTCAGGCTCACAAGGGCAATGGCCACCCAGCAGGTAAATCCAAGAGCAATAGGCTTGCCTCCTGTTTTTACCAGTTTTACCACATTTGTGTTAATTCCGATAGCCGCCATGGCCATAACGATAAAGAACTTGCTCAGCTGCTTGAGGAAACCGAAGATTTCATTGGCGGCTCCCAGGACAGGCCCGGTGCAGACAGAGGTGATAACAGTGGTAATGATGGAGGCAGCAACGAAATAGAGTATGAATGTGGGGAATACGTTTTTCAGGCTGACCGGCTTCCCTTCCCCCCGCATTTCTTTCTTTTCCTTCTGCATCCTTACAAAAGCAAGCATCAGCGAAACCGGTATGATTGCCAGCGTCCGCGTCAGCTTCACGATGGTCGCATATTCCAATACCGTGCCGTTCGTACCGTGCAGCGTATCCCAGGTGGAGGCCGCCGCCGTAACGGAGGAGGTATCGTTGACCGCAGTTCCCGCAAAGAGCCCGAAGCCCGTGTCAGTCAGCCCAAGTACCTTTCCCAGCGTGGGGAAAATAAGCGCCGCTATTACATTAAAAAGGAAAATAACGGATATGGCCTGGGCGATTTCTTCATCGTCCGCGTCAATGACAGGCGCTGCGGCCGCAATGGCAGAACCGCCGCAGATGCAGGAGCCGACGCCGATAAGAGCCGCCGTCTTGCCAGGAATCTTCAGAAGCCTGTACATGAGTATTGCAACCACCAGGGATGTGGTGATTGTGGAAATGATAACGGGGAGGGAAGTCATCCCCACCTTCCCTATCGTTCCCAGATTCAGGCCGAAGCCCAGAAGGATTACCGCATACTGCAAAATTTTCTTGGAGGTAAAGGCGATGCCTCCACTGACAGAAGACTTGTCCCTGATGGCAATTGCCAGCACCATTCCCGCTATGATCGCTATAACCGGAGCTCCTATCACCTCCAGGGCCCCTACCTGCCTGACCAGCAGCCAGGAGGGAAATGCAACCAGAAAGCACAGTAAAATTCCTTTTCCATTCTTTTTCAGAAAGTCCATGATCCACCTCATATGTTTTTTTCTTCCAGATTATATCGGCCCGGAATAATAATGTAAATTTATTTATATTTATATAATGATAAAAAATATTTATGGGAAGTCATAATACACAATTCATTTCCGGTCAATATTTCGTTTTCGATCCATCTTGCATAAACGTCAGGTACAATTTCTGCCAACTGTGCATAAATCCGGGCACCAAAAAAACTTCCTCCGCAGGAAAACACCGTGTTTTTCTCTTCGGAAGAAGTTTTCACATTTTGCAGCCGTAAAGCCCTGCGGCACGGGAAATATGCCGGGCAGGCGGGAAGGCCGCTTTTTATTTTTTAATTATTCAGTCTCCTGACACATGGGCCAAAGAACTCCGGCTTTAGCGTATACGCCTTCCACGAGAAGGCGCCTGGTATCCTCCGTCGGGTAGAAACGGGTGGTAAACACTGTTTCTCCATGGTTGACATAAATCTCTATCAGGGATGTATCTGCCAGGATACGTACTTCCTGTATACCGGAGATCAGCGCCCTCCGCTGCGTGCGTCCCCTGCCGGCGCCGATCTGTCTGCCGGCAACAGCGTCCGTGAAGGAAAGCACCGCCTCTTTTCCGTCCCAGGTAAACCTGAGAGCGTCTGCAATCGTAATTGACAGTTTACTGTCTTTTACACCGCTGGCACCGGCGCCTCCTTTTTCATCCACAGGGACTATCAAATCAAAGGCGGGAGCGCAGTACACGGCTTCCCCGGCCCTCACCTCCTGCCGTTCGCCGCGCAGGGCTTCCAGCTCGGGAACCGGATACTGGAGCAGGCGGCCGTTTTGTTCCCGGATGACCCGCGGG